>NZ_JTJP01000025.1:0-8595 GCF_001678575.1 Gallibacterium genomosp. 1 | reverse complement strand
CATTATTGCGACAAGGTCATCTATACTACGTTTCTTGACCTTTATTGTCAACAAGATTTTTTCAAGCTTTTTTCACTTTCTAGGATATTCTCTTCGCTTTGAGCCAGTGTTTATCCTCTCTTGTTGCGTGAGGCGGCATTATAGGGATTTTTTTATGCCTTGCAACTGTTTTTATGACGAATATCACACTTTTTTATTTAACTGCCTAGAATTTCTGCAAAATGTATTGTTTTACATCAATTTTCTTTTTAATCTGTATTTTTTACTACTATGGAGATAACTATGGACTTAACTCAATTTATCGGCTTCGGAGTAGCCGGTAACTTTGCTGGGCATTTAGAACAAGCTGGTGAAGCAAAAGATTTTGAACAGGTTGTAACAAAAGAGGCTTCTCAACCGAAAGCTATTTTTCCTTTTTATGTACCTAATGCCGATAATTTTTTATCAACTTTTCCACTTTCATCCTCAACCATTCAAGCCCCTGTCGGTGCAGATAATTTACAAATAGAGCCAGAAGTTGCCATACTATTTAATATTAGTTATGACAGCAACAAAAAAGTCATCACTTTATCGCCTTTTGCTTTTGCAGCTTATAATGATTGCTCCATCCGAAAACCTAATGCCAAGAAAATTTGTGAGAAAAAAAATTGGGGAAGTGCTTCAAAAGGTATTTCGAGTCGCTTTTTAGATGTCAATTCTATAGATAAAGGTGGCAAACTAGATTATTATCGTATTGCTTGTTTTCACAAAAGAAATGATATCTTGACTGCATACGGTATAGATAGCCCTATATCAGGCTATAATTATTTCAATCAAAAATTAGTAAATTGGCTAATTGACAGAATGAATAATCAGCCTGATCAAGGCCCTATGAATGACATTCCCGAATTGTTGAAACAAGCCAATTATCCTTCTCAAGCAATTATCAGTATTGGTGCAACCAGATATACCGAATTTGGTGAAACCCATTATTTACAAGTAGGGGATACCAGTATCGTGGTAGTGTATGATGGAAGACAATATCATCATCAACAAATTGCACAATTTGCTCAAGCTGAAAACTTCCCTGATGATATTTCTGCTCTTGTTCAAAAAGTTATTGATTAATTATTGAAAAACCTCAAAAATCTGCTTTTTTGAGGTTTTCTTTTTTAGTCATCCATATAGCCTAGACTTCTTAACGCCCGTTCATCATCAGCCCAACCACTTTTCACTTTCACCCAAAGTTCCAAATGCACTTTCGCATCGAATAATCGTTGCATATCCTGTCGAGCTTCCGTTCCAATCGTTTTTAATTTTTGACCCTGATGACCAATCACCATTTTTTTCTGTCCATCACGTTCAACTAAAATTAATCCATTAATTTCATAAGTGCCACGTTCATTAATTTTAAACTGCTCAATTTCTACTGTAACGGAATAAGGCAACTCTTCTCCCATAAAACGCATTAACTTCTCACGAATGATTTCTGATGCCATAAAACGTTGAGAACGGTCGGTAACATACTCCTCAGGAAAATGGTGAACGCCTTTGTGTAAAAATTGACGCACAATCGCTTTTAATTGATGCACATTATTGCCTCGCTGTGCCGAAATAGGCACAACCTCTTTAAATGAAAACTTTTCTGTCAATTGCTGAATGAAAGGCAACAATTCATCTTTATTTTTCACATTATCAATTTTATTGATGGCCAACACTACCGGCGCTTTCGCACTGCGTAATTTTGTCAACACCATTTCATCATCATCAGTCCAATGGGTACCATCAACAACAAAAATGATTAAATCTACATCTCCAATTGCACTACTCGCCGCACGATTCATCAAACGGTTAATCGCACGTTTCTCTTCAATATGAAGTCCCGGAGTATCAACATATACCGCTTGATACGCACCATCCGTATCAATTCCAACAATACGATGGCGTGTAGTTTGAGCTTTTCTTGAAGTAATGGATATTTTTTGCCCTAAAATTTTATTTAATAGTGTTGATTTACCGACATTCGGCCGCCCAACAATAGCGATAAAACCACAATAGGTTTCTTGTTGATTATCTGTTTGATGATCTACTGTCATTATGCTCTCATTTATTTTATTTTCAATGCAGACAAAATTTTCTCTGCCACAGCTTGTTCTGCTTTACGACGACTACTGCCGACGCCTTCAAATAAAGTTTCAGATTGTGGAATCTTACAGGTCACTTTAAAAGTTTGATTATGCGCTTCACCTTTAATTTCTACCACTTTATAAGTTGGCAAAGGTTGACGAATACCCTGTAGATATTCCTGTAAACGTGTTTTCGGATCTTTTTGATTATCGCCAGGCTTAATTTCTGCTAAGCGTTGTTGATACCATTTTAAAACAGTATCTTTCACTTTCTCAAAATTACTGTCTAAATAAATCGCACCAATAATCGCTTCCACACAATCAGAAAGGATTGAGCTTCTGCGATAACCACCACTTTTTAATTCACCCGGTCCCAATTTCAAATATTCACCCAAATCAAACTCTACTGCAATTTGAGCTAAAGTCTGTTCCCTGACTAGAGTAGCACGCATACGACTTAAATCCCCTTCAGCAGATTTAGGAAATTGATGATATAACGCCTCACCAATCGTAAAGTTTAAGATCGAATCACCTAAAAATTCTAAACGTTCATTATGTTCACTTGCCGCACTACGATGGGTTAAAGCTTGTTGCAATAACACCATTTTTTTAAATTGATAATTCAATTTATTTTGTAATCTATCTAAATGTTGATTATTCATAACTATTTAATTTGTTTAAAGAAACGCTCAGTCCGAATACCTCTCGGCCACTCACCTTCTTTTTTATCTAAACTTAACCAAATTACAGTAGCTTTACCAACAATATTTTTTTCCGGCACAAATCCCCAAAAACGGCTATCATTGCTATTATCTCGATTATCGCCCATCACAAAATACTCACCTTTCGGCACAGTCCATTCGCCGATAGCATTTCCATCTTGTTTAAAATAATAAGGGTCATAATTAAAACGATCTGGATTAAGTAAAATCTGATGTGTTACTGCACCTATTTCAGTTCGTTCAATTTGTGAGTTACCGTGATAAACGAACTCCGGATTAGGTTCAAATCCCTCATACTGATAAGTTTGGCTTTCACAAACATCCTGACCACAAGCTGGTGTTATCGTTAAAACGCCATCCTGCTGATCATACTTAATATGATCTCCAGGTAATCCAATAACACGTTTAATATAATCCACGTTCGGTTGCATTGGTGCTTTAAAAACAATGACATCACCACGTTTCGGCTCGCCTAACGCCACCCACTTTTCCTGAAATACCGGATCTTTAATACCATACTCATATTTATTGACCAATAAGAAATCCCCTACTCTCAAAGTAGGTTCCATTGAACCAGAAGGAATTTGGAATGGTTCATATAAAAAAGAACGCACAATTAATACTACTGCCAACACAGGAAATAATGAAGCAATAAATTCCGCACTTTCTGAAATTGGCTCTATTTTTGATTTTTCTTCATCTGTTAACTGTTTACCACTACGTTGCTCTGCTCTTGCAATTTGACGCTGACGTTTCGGTTTCAGTACAAAACGTTGATGACACCAAAAAATACCCGATAACACCGAGAACACAATTAACAAAATTGTGAATGTATTCGGTAGTTGAAAATAATCCAACACTTTCCACAGGATGAATCCAACTACTAACAAAATAGGCAAGAAAAAGTTTGACATACTTGCTCCTTATTTATCTTTTCCAACGTGTAGAATCGCCAAAAACGCCTCTTGAGGGACTTCAACATTACCAAGTGATTTCATCCGTTTTTTACCCTCTTTTTGTTTCTGTAACAGTTTCTTCTTACGGCTGACATCCCCACCATAACATTTTGCCAACACGTTTTTCCGTAACTGTTTAACCGTTGAGCGCGCGATAATATGGTTGCCAATGGCTGCCTGAATTGCAATATCAAATTGTTGGCGAGGAATAAGCTCTTTCATTTTCTCTACCAACTCTCGACCACGATAAGGCGCATTATCTTTATGAACAATCAAGGCTAAAGCGTCTACACGCTCCCCATTAATCATTATATCTACTCGCACCATATCTGCCGCTTGGAAACGTTTAAATGAATAATCCAAAGACGCATAGCCACGCGAAGTTGATTTCAAACGGTCAAAGAAATCCAACACCACCTCACCCATTGGCATTTCATATGTCAATGCCACTTGATTACCGTGATATACCATATGCGTCTGTACACCACGTTTCTCAACACACAGAGTAATTACATTACCAAGATATTCCTGTGGCAGTAACATATTACATTCAGCAATAGGCTCTCTGATTTCAGCAATATTATTAATTGGTGGCAATTTTGCCGGACTATCGACATATAATACTTCTCCGTTTGTCATCGCCACTTCGTATATTACTGTCGGTGCAGTAGTAATTAAATCTAGATCATATTCTCGCTCCAAACGTTCTTGGATAATTTCCATATGTAATAAACCCAAGAAGCCACAACGAAAACCGAAGCCAAGCGCACTAGAATTTTCCGGTTCATAAAATAGCGATGCATCATTTAAACTTAATTTTCCTAATGCATCTCGGAATGCTTCATAATCATCGGAACTAACAGGAAATAAGCCTGCATATACTTGCGGTTTTACTTTTTTAAACCCCGGTAATGGTTTTAATGCAGGATTAAATTGTAATGTCAAAGTATCTCCTACCGGTGCGCCAAGAATATCTTTAATACCACAAACAACCCAGCCAACCTCACCACACGATAATTCATTCTTATCAACCTGTTTAGGTGTAAAAATACCTAATCTATCAACACCATAACTTTGACCGGTGCTCATTACTTTAATCTTATCACCTTTCTTTAAGGTTCCATTTTTTATACGAACTAAAGAAACCACACCTAAATAATTATCAAACCACGAATCAATAATTAACGCTTGTAACGGCGCTTCAGGATCACCTTGTGGTGCTGGAATACGTTTAACAATTTCTTCCAATACATCCTCAACTCCGACGCCAGTTTTCGCCGAACAACGAACTGCATCAATTGCATCAATCCCGACAATATCCTCAATCTCTTCCGCCACTCTTTCCGGATCGGCTGCCGGCAAATCAATCTTATTCAAGATCGGCACTACCTCAAGATCCATCTCAATTGCTGTATAACAATTCGCCAAAGTTTGAGCCTCAACGCCTTGTCCAGCATCAACCACTAATAAAGCTCCTTCACAAGCTGCCAACGAACGGGAAACTTCATAAGAAAAGTCCACATGCCCAGGAGTATCAATAAAATTTAACTGATAAATTTCACCATTTTTCGCTGTATAATTTAAGGTAACGCTTTGTGCCTTAATAGTTATGCCACGCTCACGCTCTAAATCCATTGAATCTAATACTTGAGCTTCCATTTCACGGTCACTTAAACCACCACAAATTTGAATAAGACGATCTGATAGAGTGGACTTGCCGTGATCGATATGAGCAATAATTGAGAAATTACGGATATTCTTCATAAATGGATAATTTTAATAAAATAGTTGATTAATCAAATAAACCGCAAGATTTTACAAGAAACTAGCAAAAACTGCTACAAGAAAGGAATTTGTCAACAATATATAAAAAATATGGCAGGAATAGTCCTGCCCTTAACTTAACATTTTAATAATAAGAATGTTCACCACGTTGGTGTTCTGTAACATCTTTTACACCTGTCAGTTCACCTTCAAATTGTGCCAATAACTGTTTTTCCACACCATCTTTCAATGTAACATCAACCATTGAACATCCATTACAACCGCCACCGAATTGAAGAATTGCTTCGCCTTTATCAGTAATTTCAATCAAAGTAATACGTCCACCGTGATTTGCCAACTGCGGATTAATTTGTGTTTGAATGACATATTCAACACGTTCAATTAATGGCGCATCATCCGCTACTTTACGCATTTTGGCATTCGGTGCTTTTAAAGTTAATTGTGACCCCATTTCATCAGTCACAAAATCAATTTCCGCATCCTCCAAAAACGGCAAACTTAACTCATCAACAAACGCTGAAAATGTTTCATATTTCATTTCATGGTCTGTTGCTTCAACTGCTGATTTCGGACAATAAGACACCCCGCATTCCGCATTCGGTGTACCCGGATTAACGACAAAAATACGGATATTTGTTCCCTCTTCCTGTTGATCAAGCAGTTTACGGAAATGTGCCTGTGCCGCACTGGAAATCACAATTTGCTGCATAATTTATCTATCCTTTTTGTTAATACTTGACTGATATGGTCGGGAATAATACGCCTAATCTAAAATTTTTTCTACTCCCTCACTCAATTAAACCGAAAGGAAAAATCATTTTTGCGTTCTACACAATGCCCATACCTGAATTTCTGCCAACTCCTGTTGCATCAGGCAACGACAAATTGCCTCCATTGTCGCTCCGGTAGTGATAACATCATCAATTAACGCAATTCGCTTTATTTGCGCCGGAAGACGCTGTTTTAAGGCAAATGCCTGCTGCATATTTTGCTCTCTTTGCCGGCTATTTTTGCCTCGCTGTGTCGAGGTGGCACGTTGACGAATAACAACATTCTCTAAACAGGGAATATTCAACCACCGACTTAAATATCGAGCCAACAACAAAGATTGATTATAACCACGTTGCCATTGCCGCCGATGATGCAACGGCACCGGAATTAACAATTCCGGCAGATTTAACTGATGTGTCCTCCTTGCTTCTTTCACCGCCAATAACAATAATCTGGCTAAACTGCGATCCAACCAATAATCTTGCTGAAATTTGAAACGATAAATAAGCGATTGCAACGGATCTTCAAATGCGGAAACAAAGACTATTTTTTGCCATAACGGCGGAGTTAACAAACAAATACCGCAACGTTGTCGATCCTCCGGCAATTTTGTACCGCAACAACCACAATAGTGAAATGCCTTAATCTGTTTATAGCAAAACGAACAAAGTCCGTGCGCCGCAATCTGCAAGCGTCTTCCACACTGAATGCAACAAAAATCAAAAATATTATTCCGCTTCATTCCATTATCTTAATCAAAATCCTTAACTATTAATGAGATAGTGATAATTTTTGTGAAGAGGATCGAGAAATAAAGAAAAACTGCTAAAATTAACACTCTTTTCATTATTCCAAGGCAAGTTATGACAAAACCAGACATTAAAATTATCTTTTTCGATATTGACGAAACACTTTACGTAAAAAATAAAGCTATTCTGCCTACCAGCGTACCAAGCGTTATCCGCAGTTTAAAACATAAAGGCATTATCCCGGCTATCGCCACCGGACGAGCAAGATGTGCATTTCCTGAAAAAATTGATCAATTAATTAAGCAAGAAGGTATCGAATTATTTGTAACCATTAACGGCCAATATAATAGTTATAAAAATCAAGTTATTAGCAAACATCCTATTGCGACAACAGAGATTGAACGAATCATCCATTTTTTACAAATACACCAAATAGATTATGCTTTTGTCGGCAATGAAGCCATTGCAGTTTCCAATATCACGCCGCAATTAAAAAAGGCACTTGATCCGATCACCACTCGATATTTTATCGACCAAGACTATTATAAAACGCACGATATTTATCAACTTTTACTTTTCTATCCTGAATCACAAGACCAATTTATCGCCGACTCAGGCATTTTAGGTGAACAATTTAAAACTGTCCGCTGGCACGACTATTCTGTGGATTGCCTTATCGCAAGTGGCTCAAAAGCAAGCGGTATTGATGCTGTTATAAACTATTTCGGTTTCACAATTGATAATGTGATGGCATTTGGCGATGGTTTAAATGATATTGAAATGATAACTCATGTCGGTACAGGTGTAGCGATGGGTAATGCTCATCCCGAACTGAAAAAAATTGCTAATTATGTTACTGAAGATATTGAACACGATGGTGTTCTCAAAGGTTTATTGGCTTTAGGTGTGTTAACTGAAGATGATTTAATTTAGGATATTAAAGTGGCTTAATTTTTTACAGAAAAAACAGTTAAGCCACTTATAAACGCTCTCTTTTTAATTAAAATATTGATAATGCTTGTTTAACAATATCCTCTGCAGTAAGTTGGTACTCTTTTTGCAAAAAATCGACCGTTCCCACTTGACCATAACGATGTTTTATCCCTACTCTCCTCATTGGCACAGGACAATGTTCAACTAGCACTTCGGCAACTGCCGAGCCTAAACCGTTTTCAATACTATGATTTTCACAGGTCACCACTTTTCCTGTTTTTTGGGCAAATTTCACTATCGTTTCTGTATCTATCGGTTTTAAGGTGAACATATCAATTACGGCTGCGGAAATTTGATGCTGTTCAGCTAAAATATCCGCCGCTCTTAACGCTTCTGCAACCATAATACCATTAGCAATTAATGTCACATCCTTTCCTTGTTGCAAAACTTTTGCTTTACCGATAACAAATTCTTCATTGTCAGAATAAATTTTTGTCGCCTGCTTACGCATTGTTCTCACCCAATAAAAACCTTTCAATAATTTGATCTGCACCCCAAAAATTGGACTTATTAT
>NZ_JTJP01000024.1:0-14645 GCF_001678575.1 Gallibacterium genomosp. 1 | reverse complement strand
ACTTATTGATTTATAAATAAATGTTATTTTGCAATCAAATTTGTTTCAGTTAATAAAACTCCTTATAAACTAAGGGTTAAGCGTTTTTTTCTAAAAGTATTCCACAAAGTTATCCACAGGTTGTGTGGATAGAAAATGATTCCGATAAAGTTGAAAGAACAGGTTAATTTTCAAGTAAACGACAGGGTAAGCAGAAGGATTTTATCTCTTTACCGCCATCTAACAAATAAAGAAGCTGAGAAACTGCTTTTTCACCTGCTTGTTGAAAACCTAAATCGATCATTAAAGTTTGTGGAAATAGAAAGCTCAAGAGTGGATTATTGCCGACACTGGCAACATAAATATGTGTTAGTTGTTGTTGTTGTAAATATTTGATTGCACCTAATGCAAGGTTATTAGTGGCACAGACTAAGGCGCTATATTTGTGAAAATCGATTTGTTGTGCAAGTTGATAACCGCTTTCAAAACTTAGATCTCCTTGCAAATCAAGAATTGGAAATTGATGTTGATGACAAAACGATAAATAAGCGTGATGACGCAGAAAACCAGTGGTAGTGTCATTGTCGTCAACACCAATATAAGCGATAGCCTGATGATTTTTTTTTAATAATGTCTGCATTAATTGTTGCACTGCACTGTGATCATCATAATAAATGGAGGTGATTCCCGGATGATTACGAGCGATAATCACCAAATTTTGTTGCCAGCTGCTTAGATCGAGTTGTTCAATACTGGAAAAGCTGAATAAGATAACGCCGTCAACTGCTTTTTGTCGAAAAAGCGTTAAATGATCCAGCACTAATTTTTCATCAAAACGACTCTCAACAATAATAGGCTCACAATGTGCAGCATAAAGCAGAGGTAGTATTGCGGATAAAGCTTGATTTTCTGCACTTGATGTCAGGCGAGAAACAATAATGCCAATAATCCTATTGCCTTGTCCTCGCATTGCACGTGCGGAATTGGATGGCAAAAATCCTTGTTCAGCAATTATCTTTTCCACTTTAGCTCGAGTTTTATCGCTGACTTTCGGATCTTGATTCAATACACGTGAAACGGTGGATTTTCCTACACCGCTCAAACGTGCAATATCTTTGATAGTGAGTCTTGTCATTTCTGTAAGTTTCGATAGGTTAATAGCCAATAACCGAGAACTGCAATAGTAATACATACGATCATTGTTGCCAACATTGGAATAGCACTAGTGACAGGCACTAAAGCAAGTACGGAACCAATTACCGCACCGCCACCGAAACGGAGTGTGCCTAATACAGAATTTGCTGTGCCGGCAATACGTCCAAAATGTTCCAGAATTAAAGCGGCAGCATTAGCACCGATAGTCGAGTTCATTCCAATAAACCAAGCAATACCAAGTGCCATAGACCAAAAACCGAGATCAAAAATTGCCACAATAAATAACCACAAACCGGCAGCAGCTTGCATTGCTAAACCGAATTGTAACATTTTTTCTGCACCTACTTTGCTAACAATTTTACCGTTAATAACAGTGAAACAAGCCATAATTGCAATATTTAGCATAAAGAAATAACCGAAATTTTCGACTTTTACGCCATAAATATCGATATAGACAAGAGAACCTGATGTTAAAAAGGCAAATAAACCGCCGAATGAGAAAGTGGAAACGATCAAATAACCTAGTACTTCTTTGTGTCTTAATACACTCCAGAATTGGCGTAGGATATTGCGTAAAGAGAAATGTTGTCGTTTTTCAACTTGCAATGTTTCTGGAATTCTCCACCAAAACAGTAAACCACTGATGATGCCTACAATAACTAAAAGATAGAAAATGGAGTGCCAATGGAAATATTGCACTAAATAACCACCTAGAATTGGCGCAAGTAACGGGGCTATCATTAATACTAAAGTGATTAATGACATCATTTTGGAAAAATCATTTTTACTGAATAGATCTCGTAGTAATGCTCCCAGTACAACAACCGGTGCAGCACCAAAAAATCCTTGTATTAAGCGTAAACCAATAAAATGATGAATATTATTAATTTGTGTGAGCCCGAATGCAGCAATGGTAGTAATACTTAAACCAAATAAAATAACTGGCTTACGTCCGATGCTATCTGCGATCGGTCCCCAAATTAACTGTCCAATTCCCATTCCTAAGGTAAACATAGTTAATGTATATTGTACTTGACTGGAGGGAACATTTAAGTCGCGTGAAATATTAAGAAATGCTGGAAGATACATATCAATCCCCAGCGGAGGCATCATTGATAATAGCCCCAAAATTAAAACAAATGCAAAATTAATTTTTACTTTTTTATTTCTCACATAAACCTCCTTTTATTTATCTTGTTTTTTATTTTAAGAAAAATTGAACCTCCGCATCAGTCAATGCACGATATTGACCTTCTTCTAATTGCGAATCCAAGATGATTTGACCAATTTTCCAACGATGTAATTTGATTACTTTATTTCCAAGAGCAGCGAACATTCGTTTTACTTGGTGGTATTTACCTTCAATAATAGTTAAATTCAAATTGTAATCATCAATTATTTCAATTTGTGCCGGCTTAGTTGGTTGTTTTTCTCCTCGTAAAAGAATACCTTGCATACATTGTTCAACATAAAAATCTTCAATAGGGTCTGATAATGTTACCAAATAAGTTTTTTCATAATGATATTTAGGAGATGTAATACGATGAGACCACTGTCCATCATCTGTGAGTAGTACTAATCCTGTGGTATCAACATCTAGACGTCCGGCAGTGTGTAGTCGAGTTGAAAGAGGATAATCAAAAAATTGATAAACAGTAGGGTACTCACCATCATCGTGAGAGCAAATATAACCTTCAGGTTTAAACAATAAAAAGTATTGATTGCCAATTGTCCATTCCAGTAAGGTTCCATCAAATTCTACTTGATCTTCTGGTGAAATTTTTAATGCACCGTCTTTAATAACCTGTTGATTTACTTTAACTAAATTTTGGCGTAATGCTTTTGTCGCCTGTGAACGGGATAATCCTGTGTATTCAGAGAGAAATTTATCTAAACGTTGTTTCATTTAATTAACCTTATTGATTGGTATTACCCCTTTAATAGGAATAAAATGAGTTAGAAAAGTTTGTTTTAAATATGACTTTGTGATCTTATTTAGGTTGTAATGGATTTCAAAAGCAAAATCGCTCATTTTATACATACAAAGAAAGCGGTATTTTAACACTGTTTGTTAAAAATGTGGCATAGCTCACAGCATTCTTAAGAAATAGATTTATAATGACAAATGGATTTTTTAGTGAGTGAGTTCTATTTTTAGGGTAACCAATAATAATCCAATCTCCGCTGTAATCTCCAAAGGCGGTCAACAATCAACAAAATAGATAAAGGTATAGCGATAGACTTTGATGTTCTATTAAAGCCTGTCATTATGACAGCACAGTGGATTGCCTCTCAACTTCAAATTGCCATTCGCAGTAAGTAAAGTGGTAAATCTCTTGCGAAAAATAACATATTAATAAGGATAGATTATGGACGAAAAACTACGCCAAGCGGCATTAGACTTTCACCAATTTCCAATTCCGGGAAAAATAGAAGTGACACCAACTAAATCATTAGCGACGCAGCAAGATCTTGCATTAGCTTATTCGCCTGGTGTTGCTGAGCCTTGTTTAGAAATTGAGAAAGATCCGGCAAATGCGTATAAATATACCGCAAGGGGTAACCTAGTTGCAGTGATTTCCAACGGAACTGCAGTATTAGGATTAGGTAATATCGGAGCGTTGGCAGGTAAACCGGTAATGGAGGGTAAAGGTGTACTTTTCAAAAAATTTGCTGGTATTGATGTGTTTGATATTGAGGTTAATGAAACTGATCCAGATAAATTAATTGACATTATTGCAGCATTAGAACCTACTTTTGGCGGTATTAATCTTGAAGATATTAAAGCACCGGAATGTTTCTATATTGAAAAGAAATTACGCGAAAGAATGAAAATTCCGGTCTTCCACGATGATCAGCACGGTACAGCTATTATTTGTGCAGCTGCTGTGCTTAATGGGCTACGTGTAGTGAATAAAGATATTAAACAGGTAAAAGTAGTGGCTTCTGGTGCTGGAGCATCGGCAATTGCTTGTTTAAATTTAATGGTTGCTTTAGGCATTGAGAGAAAAAATATTACAATTTGCGATTCAAAAGGTGTAGTTTATAAAGGTCGTGGAGACCATATGGATGAAACCAAACAGGCTTATGCAGTTGAAGATAACGGTGCGCGCACATTGGCGGATGCGTTGCCAAATGCGGATATTTTCTTAGGCTGTTCAAAAGCGGGTGTATTGACTCCGGAAATGTTGAAAACTATGGCGCCTAATCCATTGATTTTAGCTTTAGCAAATCCTGTTCCGGAAATTCTTCCGCCGGTTGCTAAAGCAGCTCGTGCAGATGCGATTATCTGTACCGGTCGTTCTGATTTTCCTAATCAAGTGAATAATGTTCTCTGTTTTCCATTTATTTTCCGTGGCGCATTAGATGTACACGCCACCACCATCAATGAAGAGATGAAATTGGCGGCGGTTCGAGCAATTGCAGACTTAGCATTGGCGGAACAGAGTGATGTTGTTTCTTCTGCTTATGCAGAAAATGAAGTCTCATTCGGGCCTGAATACTTAATCCCAAAACCATTCGATCCACGTTTGATTGTTAAGATAGCTCCGGCTGTTGCAAAAGCAGCAATGGATAGTGGAGTAGCACAAAAACCGATTATTGATTTTGATGCTTATGTTGATGAGCTTACTCAATTTGTTTACAAAACCAATTTATTTATGAAGCCGGTATTTGCTCAGGCTAAAAACAATAAAAAACGTGTTATTTTAGCTGATGGTGAAGAGCCTAGAGTGTTGCACGCTGTGCAAGAAATAAGTAGTTCAGAAATTGCTTATCCAATCCTAATTGGTAGACCGGCGGTGATTGAGCAAAGAATTAAGCGTTTAGGCTTGAAAATTGTTGCCGGTAGAGACTTTGATATTGTCAATAATGATCAGGATCACCGCTATACACAAGGTTGGCAAACCTATTATGACATTATGAAACGCAAAGGCGTTACACCTGCCTTGGCTCGTCAACGTTTGATTTCTGACCGTACTGCGATTGCAGCAACCTTATTGCAACTTGGTGAAGCAGATGCGATGATTTGTGGGCTAGTTGGCTCTTATCGTGAACATCTTCATACGTTACGTGATGTGCTTGGCGTGGCGGATGGCGTGCATACCCTTGGAGCGGTAAGCAGTTTAGTATTGCCGACAGGTAACGTTTTCATTGCAGATACTTTTGTAAACGAAAATCCTACTGCGGAAGAATTGGCAGAAATCACTATTATGGCGGCGGAAGAAGTGAAATCTTTCGGTATTGAACCACAAGTGGCGTTATTATCTAATTCAAATTACGGCTCATCTAGTAGCCCGAATGCTATTAAAATGCGTAAAGTGCTTGAATTGGTTCAAGAACGCCGCCCGGATATTATTATTGATGGTGAAATGCACGGCGATATTGCTTTATCAGAGCAGCTTCGCAAAGATATTATGCCGGACAGCCCTCTAAAAGGTGCAGCCAACTTGTTAATTATGCCAAGTATGGAATCAGCACGTATTAGTTATAATCTGCTTCGTGCTACTACTACTGCAATCACTGTTGGCCCAATGTTGATGGGATTGAAGAAATCTGCTCATATCCTTACTCCGGTGTCTTCAGTACGCCGTATTATCAATATGGTGGCAGTTGCAGCAGTCCAAGCGCAGAAGAAATAAACGCATCAGTTAAATAACAAAAAGCGGAATTTCTAAAGAGTTCCGCTTTTTGCGAACTTTCCCTAATTAAAGAAATAATTACTATTCAAAGCCGTAGGCAGCACCAACCATTATATCTTTTTTCCTAAGATATATTTCTATTGCTCTTGCAACTGCGATATAACGATGAGAACCTTTATCTACATTATCAAATTTATTATTGGATATTCTGAATATGATTGCTGTTTTCTGCCATACATATGTCAGTAGCGTGTAGTTGAGTTCCATTTATAGTATCAGTGGCGTTTGCATTAACTGATCCTGCTACTAGTTAGATTTGTACTTCTATTTTTAATGAAATGCTGTATTGATTTTGGAATTTTGCATTTGTACAGCAGTAGATTGATTGCAACATAACTATCTATTTTTGAAATAGTACTGATTTTCACCTCACTATCTCAATTATTAAAATGAGCAAGTCCAGCCGGATTTATTATTGGACTCACTCATTCAGTGTTGTAGACAATCAGCGGATTTGTTTACAGAAAATGGATTATAATTTAGTCATTAACAATTCTCTTACAACCTGAACGACACCTTCGGTTGCTTTTTGGGTAATGATATTTACTGGACGTTGGAGAAAGCCGATGTTTGGATTTGGGTCGATAAGATAGATCTTTGCACTTCGTTTCGCTTCGTGTACTAACCCATTGGCAGGGTAAACTTGTAATGAAGTGCCGATCACCAACAGAATATCTGCATTGGCAACAATATCTATCGCCGGTTCTAACATTGGTACACTTTCGCCAAAAAAGACAATGAATGGGCGCATTAAGTGTCCATTAGGATCTTTGTCGGTAATCAATTGATCTTTATAACACGGAACAATATAGTCTGGATCAAAACTACTTTGTGCTTTATTTAACTCACCGTGTAAATGAAGCACATTTTTGCTGCCAGCACGTTCGTGCAGATCGTCAACGTTTTGCGTAATAATTCTGACATCATATTTCTGTTCTAATTCCACCAGGGCGAGATGTGCGGCATTGGGCTGTGCTGCCGCAGCATTGCGACGGCGTTCGTTGTAAAAGTCGAGTACTTTTTGTGGGTTTCGTTCCAGCGCTTCAGGAGTACAAACTTCTTCCACTCTGTGACCTGCCCATAAACCGTCTTCAGCTCGGAAAGTAGGTAATCCACTTTCAGCACTGATACCAGCTCCGCTTAATACGGCACAAATTGGTTTCATTTTATTCACCTTTTTGATTTAAAATGAACTTTTCAATAACTTCAGCAACGCCGGAATTAAGGTTGTCGGCAGTAATATAATCAGCAATTGCCTTTATCTCATCGGTTGCGTTACCCATTGCCACCCCTAAACCTGCATATTCGATCATATGAAAATCATTGCCGGCATCACCGATACAAATAATTTCATCGGCAGTAAATCCAAGATGTTGCGCTAATTTTTCAATGCCACTTCCTTTATTGGCAGCTAAAGGTAGGAACTCTAAGAAAAATGGCGTACTGCGAACAATGGTATATTGTTCGGCAATATTTTCAGGAAGTTTGGCTAATGCAGCGTCTAACTTTTCCGGTGTATCTACCCACATCGTTTTAATGACCGGTTCTTCATCAGGAATTTTTGAAAAATCAATAATATGTAAGGGGATATGATTAATTTCCGCATCATGTCGGCTGTATTGATTTTCTTGAGGTGCGATAAGACCACGTGATTCAGAAAAGGTGTGACAGAAAACACCAAATTTTTGTGCATAATTGGTTAGCATTTTGCAATCTTTTCCGCTCATTTCCTGACGGGTAATAATTTTGCCATCGCTACGTTGCACTAAAGCTCCATTGAAACAGAGAACATAATCTTCTTCATCTAATAAGCCAAGTTGTTGCAGATAAGGTTGTAAGCCTTCTAAAGGACGACCGGAAGCCAATACAATTTTTACGCCCGCTTTTTTTGCGGATTGAATAGCTTGTTGGTTACGCTCACTGATTTTCTTTTGTTTATCGAGCAGTGTGCCATCCATATCTGTTGCCAGTAATTTATATTTTGTCATACAGTTTCCTTGTGGTAAGTCATTTTAATTATTGAACTTTGTTTATTCTGCGTTGCCTTTGGCATAAAATCAACACGCTTTTTAATTTGTTTTTTTAGAGAGGAAAAGGATGAAATTTTCATTGAAACCCGTTTTTTGGGCAATGTTTGGCAGCGCATTGATGAGTGCTTATGCAACAGCTGCGGAATTAAATTTACGTGTGATTGAAACCACAGATTTGCACGCCAATATGATGGACTATGATTATTATAAAGATGCGCCTTCCAGTGCATTGGGATTGGTTAGAGCTGCCGATTTAGTAATGAAAGCTCGCCAACAGGTGAAGAACAGTGTATTGGTGGATAATGGCGATCTTATTCAAGGTAGTCCGATGGGGGATTATGCTGCGGCAAAAGGCTTAAAAAAAGGTGATATTCATCCAGTTTTTAAGGCAATGAATTTATTGAAATATGATGTCGGTAACATTGGAAACCACGAGTTTAACTATGGTTTGGATTTTTTGAAAAAAGCATTATCAGGTGCTAAATATCCTTATGTTAATGCAAATGTATTTGATGCGAAAACTGGCAAACCATATTTTAAGCAGTATGTGATTAAGGATTATCAATTCACTGATTCGGACGGTAAGCAACAAAAAATTAAAATCGGTTATATTGGATTTGTACCGCCGCAAATTATGACTTGGGATAAAAAGAATCTTGAATGTAAAGTTATTGTCAAGGATATTACCGAAACGGCTAAAGTTCTTGTGCCAGAAATGAAAGAGAAAGGGGCAGATGTTATTGTTGCAGTAGCACATTCTGGTGTTTCTAGTGAACCTTATCAAGCGTTAGCAGAAAACTCTGTTTATTATTTATCTCAAGTGAAAGGTATTGATGCGATTGCTTTTGGTCATTCTCACGCAGTCTTCCCAAGTAAAGAATTTGCTGGTATTCCGGGTGCGGATATTGTTACCGGAACTATCAATGGCATTCCGGCAGTAATGCCGGGGCGTTGGGGCAGCCATGTTGGTGTGATTGATTTAACGTTAAGTAACAATAGTGGTAAATGGGTTGTGCAACAAGCAAAAGCGGAAGCAAGACCGATTTATGATGGAAAAAATAAGAAAGCGTTGGCTGAAGAGTATCAACCGATTGTAAAAGCATTGGCGAAGGATCATAAAAATACGCGTGATTATGTGAACCAACCGATTGGTAAAGCGGATGGTAAAATGTACAGTTATCTCGCGTTAGTACAGGATGATCCGACAATTCAGATTGTTAATCAGGCGCAACAGGACTATGTCAAACGTTTTGTGCAAGGTGATCCTGATTTAGCGAAATTACCGGTTTTATCTGCTGCAGCACCGTTTAAAGTGGGTGGGCGTAAAAACGATCCGACAAACTTTACTGAAGTGGAAGCAGGACAGTTAAGTTTCCGTAATGCGGTGGATCTTTATTTGTATCCGAATACTTTGGTAGCCGTAAAAGTGAATGGTGAGCAGGTGCGTGAATGGTTGGAATGTTCTGCGGGGCAGTTTAATCAGATCGATCCGAATAAAGCAGAAAAACAGCCATTATTAAATTGGGATGGTTTCCGTACATATAATTTTGATGTAATTGATGGTGTTAATTATCAAATTGATGTAACCCAACCGGCTCGTTATGATGGCGATTGTAAATTGATTAATCCACAAGCACATCGTATTACTGATCTTACTTTTAACGGCAAACCGATTGATCCGCAACAGCAATTCTTGTTAGCGACCAATAATTATCGTGCATTTGGTAATAAATTCCCTGGTACTGACGGCAGCCAAACAGCGTTCGCATCTCCTGATGAAAACCGTTCAATTTTGGCGGATTATATTCGTCGTGTCAGCAAAGAACAGGGAGAAGTTAAATCAACAGCAGACAATAATTGGCGATTAAAATCTATTCCAAATAATAAAGCGGAAATTGTATTTGAAACATCTCCATCAGAAAAAGCAGCGGAGTTTATTCAAAAACAAGTGCAATATCCGATGAAAAATGTTGGTCAGGATGAAAATGGTTTTGCAATCTATCAGATTGATTTAAAACCATAATATTGGAACTCTTTAATAAAAAAGCTCACCGTAACGGTGAGCTTGGATTAAGGAGAATTTAGCGAATAAAGAGGTAGAAATTATTGTTGCCACGAATAATATTGAGTGCAATAGCAGCCGGTTTGCCGTCTAAAATTTTGCGTAATTCTCCAATATTATTAATTTGATGACGGTTTATACCAATAATAATATCTCCTTTCTTCAATCCTAATTGATCCGCTTTTGAATTAGGTTTCACTTCAGCAATTACCACACCTTTTTGATCTTTCTCGTGGTAATTCTTTAAGTCAGCACCATCTAAATTAGAAATGACGCTGTTACCACTGGCTAAAGATTCATTATCCGCTTGCAATTTCACTTTGACAGTATTGGATTTACCGTCACGTAGATAGGTGATTTCCATCTCTTTGCCAGCGCCGGTCGTTGCAATTTTAGCACGTAATTCAGAGAAACTATTGATATTTTGTCCATTTAATCCAGTGATAATATCACCTGCTTTTAATCCAGCTTTTGCAGCAGCAGAATCCGGAAGCACTTCACTAATAAAAGCACCTTTTTGTGCTTTAACATCGAATGCTTTGGCAAGATCTGCATTCAATTCACCACCTTTAATGCCTAAAACACCGCGTTTGACTTGACCGAATTCGATAATCTGTTGAGCCAAACTGTTTGCCATATTGCTTGGAATTGCAAATGCAATACCAACATTACCACCACTTGGGGCGATAATAGCAGTATTAATACCGACCAATTCACCTTTTAAGTTAAGTAACGGTCCGCCGGAATTACCACGATTGACCGCAGCATCAGTTTGAATGTAATTTTGATAGCTGTTGGTATCATCATCGGCTGCACGCCCTAAAGCAGAAATAATACCTGAAGTGACGGTTTGACCTAAGCCGAAAGGATTACCAACGGCAATTACAAAGTCGCCGACTTTTGCTTTATCTGAATCAGCCATTTTTATTTGGGTGAGATCTTTGGCATTTTCTAATTGAATTAAAGCTACATCTGACATAGAGTCATTACCAAGTAATTTTGCTTTATATTCTCTACCGTCGCTGAGCGTAACAGTAATTTTATCAGCACCATCAACAACGTGATTGTTAGTCAAAACATAGCCTTTATCGGCATTAATAATCACACCTGATCCAAGCCCTTTAAATTGACGAGGTGAGCGATTCTTGAATTGATCTCCAAAGAAAAATTGAAATTCTGGTGGCAATTCAGGTAAGAGATTATTACTTGGACTGTTTCCAGCTGTTCCTTCCACCGAAATAGTGACAACAGCCGGAAGAACCTGCTCCAATACCGGAGCTAAACTTGGTGTTGAGGTATTTTCTAACACAGAAGTTGGAATATTAGCCTGTGTTGGCAATGAAGCACAGAAGATGCTTAATCCTAATGCAATACTGGTTAAAACGAATTTTTTCTTATTAATTTTCATTTAAAAATATCTCCTTAAAAAATAACTTTATACGAATTGTTATTCGCGCCATTAAGACAATCATTAAAAGGAAATGTTCCCCAAAAGCTGAAAAATTAATCAAAAATAGATAAAATAACTGTTTAGAGGTAAAGAAACGGTATAATGATTAACCATTATACCGTTAAGAAAAGAATGTTAATCTTTTAAGATTGAGAACGCCTTATCTGTAGCAGCTAAAGTTGCTTGAATATCTTGTGTGCTATGAGCAAGTGACATAAATCCGGCTTCAAAGGCAGAAGGAGCCAAATAAATTCCCTGTTCTAACATTAAGTGAAAGAATTTTTTGAATCGTTCTACATCACATTTCATTACTTCTTGATAACATTCTACTTTGTCTTGATCAGTAAAAAATAGCCCAAACATTCCACCAACATAATTGACAACGAAAGGAATTTGATGTTTTTTGGCGAGTGTTCTTAAACCTTCGGCTAATGTTTTTGTTTTTTCTGCAAGCAATTTCTCATTTTCTGGTTTTGCTAATTCTGTTAAACAGGCAATACCTGCCGCCATCGCGATTGGATTCCCTGATAATGTACCAGCTTGGTAAACAGGTCCGGTTGGAGCGATATACTGCATAATTTCTTTTTTACCACCGAATGCACCCACCGGCATTCCTCCACCGATGATCTTACCAAGTGTTGTTAAATCAGGTTTTACATCATAGTAAGATTGTGCGCCGGCAAGCGAAACTCGGAATCCGGTCATTACTTCATCAATAATTAATAATGCGCCGTATTGATCGCAAAGTTGGCGTAATCCTTGCAAAAAACCTGGTTTCGGAGGAACACAATTCATATTTCCAGCTACTGGCTCAACAATAATACAGGCGATTTCATTTGGATATTGTTTAAACATTTCCTCGACGGAGCTAAGATCATTATATGTGCAAGTTAAAGTATGTTTTGCAAAATCAGAGGGTACACCTGGCGAGCTTGGTTGACCTAGGGTTAACGCACCAGAACCAGCTTTAACTAATAAAGAATCTGCGTGTCCATGATAGCATCCTTCAAATTTGATAATTTTATCCCGTTTAGTGTAGCCTCTGGCCAGGCGAATAGCGGACATTGTTGCTTCAGTACCAGAGTTTACCATACGAACCATTTCGATTGAGGGTACTAAGCGGCACACTAATTCAGCCAATTCAATTTCTAATTCGGTTGGCGCACCGAAACTTAAACCGTTTTTAGCTGTTTCAATGACTGCATTAAGGATTGAAGGATGATTATGCCCCAAGACCATTGGTCCCCAAGAACCAACATAATCAATATACTGTTTACCTTCACTATCATAAAGATAAGCGCCTTGAGCGCGTTGGATAAAGACAGGTGTACCTGATACACCATTGAATGCACGAACAGGCGAATTGACTCCACCAGGAATAAATTGTTGTGCTTTTTCAAATAAAGTTACTGAAGATGTCATTGTTTTTCTCATTGTAGTTAAATGTGAGCAATATTGTACTTGAAATCAAAAGATAATGAAAAAAACAAATGTATTAAAAAGTGACTTTATGCTATTCTCATCAACCATTTTCAACCATCATTCAGCATTACAACTCGTATGTTAAGGGGTCTTTAAAATATGTGGCTGAGTTTTGTGTTAACGTTCTTAAGCTCATTTCTAGCATTAATTATTATGCGTCCATTAGCAGTGAAAATTGGGTTAGTGGATAAACCGAATTATCGAAAACGTCATCAAGGATTAATTCCTCTTATCGGAGGAATAGCCTTATTCATCAGTAACACTTGCTACTATCTCCTCGAATGGAACGAAATGCGTTTGCCTTATCTCTATTTGAGTTGTGTCACTGTGTTATTAATTGTTGGCGTACTTGATGATCGTTTTGATTTAAGTCCTTTTTTGCGAGCTATTGTGCAAGCAATATTAGCTTTGTTGATGATCTATATCGGAGATCTGTCGTTAAATAACCTTGGAGAAATTATCGGCCCGTTTCAGATCACGTTAGGAACTGCTGGGGTTGTAATTACCGTGTTTGCAACTATTGCCATTGTGAATGCCTTTAATATGATTGATGGCATAGATGGTCTGCTTGGTGGCTTATCCAGTGTTTCATTTGCAGCAATTGGTATTTTATTGGTATTGGATGGACAGATGGATTTGGCAGCGTGGTGTTTTGCACTTATTTTATGCTTAATCCCTTATATTTTATTTAATATGTCAGTGTTTGGTATCAAAAATAAAGTGTTTATGGGAGACTCGGGAAGTACTCTAATCGGTTTTACTATGATTTGGATTTTGTTATTGAGTACACAAGGACATGGGCATCCAATTAAACCAATTACTGCACTTTGGCTGATTGCAATTCCTCTGATTGATATGATTTGTGTGGTCATCAGAAGATTAAAGAAAAAGAAAAGCCCTTTCCGTCCTGATCGTTTGCATGTACACCATTTAATGGTAAGAGCGGGTTTAACTTCTCGACAAGCATTTGCCGTTATTACATTGATGGCGGCAGTGTGTGCAGGATTTGGTATTTTAGGGGAAATTTACTATATTAATGAATGGCTAATGTTTTTCGGATTTATTGTATTAATATTTTTATACGGCTATTCAATTACTCGAGCTTGGCGAGTTACACGTTTTATCAGAAGAATACAGCGTAGATGGAGAAAAGCGAAAGGTTTGGTAAGTAAAAAATAGAAGAGCTAAGGTGATGTGAGTATGAAAAACAGAAAACATCACCTTTTTCTTATCTAATATTTCTCTTATTCATCTAGAAAAATAGAAAACTTTCTTTTCTGCTTGTGCCGTTATGTTCGATTTAATTCATTAAAATGATAAAAATAAGAATGTTCTGAGCATTTATTATTAAGGAAATGACTAAAAAATATTAATAAAGAGTAAAATATCATCAAACAAAAAAAAATTAAAAAAAAAGCTAGACAGGCTATCTGAAAGTCATTAATATACGCCCCGCAACGACGCGATGAGCGCTCGTAGCTCAGTTGGATAGAGCGTTGGCCTCCGGAGCCAAAGGTCTCAGGTTCGAATCCTGTCGAGCGCGCCAGCTCGGTTGGATTAGGTAAACGCAATATCTAAAATCTATGGTGGCTATAGCTCAGTTGGTAGAGCCCCGGATTGTGATTCCGGTTGTCGTGAGTTCGAGTCTCATTAGCCACCCCATCAATATAAATCGGCGAGTAGCGCAGTTTGGTAGCGCAACTGGTTTGGGACCAGTGGGTCGTAGGTTCAAATCCTATCTCGCCGACCATTTTTTGTTCTTTAAAAAGCTATCAGACAATCTGTGT
>NZ_JTJP01000022.1:0-25429 GCF_001678575.1 Gallibacterium genomosp. 1 | reverse complement strand
GTGCGGTCATTTTTTCAGCCGTTTTCAGAGGATTGAAGCCTCATCAAATAAACAAGGCAAAAATCAAACCACCAAAGGTTAAGATGAGGCTGGCGAAATAGAGCCGAAAGGTGGTTTGGTAGTGGCTGGCTTGTTGCATTCGTTCGGGGTGGGCGAGCAGGCGGTAAAGCACGCTGAGCATCATCACCAGCCCCACCAATAATGAGGCGGTGATGAGTAAATCAGAGAGGCTATTTACCGCAGGTTGGCTATCGTCTGCAGCCGCCCAGCCTGCGAGGAAGTTCAGCAAAAAGCCCATTACGATGCCGATGGAGGCAATCATCGGCTGGCGTAAGTCTTTGAAATTGGGTTGTTTTTCTTCACTCATTCGGGAATTTCCTGCTGGGTGGCACAATGGATTGAGCCGCCGCCGTTGGCGATGCCGTCTGTGGCGATTTGTAGCACAGTGCGGTCTGGGTGGCTTTGGCTGACAATGTCAAAGGCTTCACGGTCGGCATCAGGGTCGCCAAATTGTGGCAAGATGATGCAGCCGTTGGCAACGTAAAAGCCGATGTAGCCTGCGGCGAAGCCGTCTTCATTGAAGCGGAAGCCTTTGTATTGGCGGGCTTCTACGGCGGCTTGCACGGTTTCGTAATTCGGGGCGTGTAGCTCAATCACATTGCGGTGGTGCTGTTTGAGAACACGCAGATTATCGCGGGTTACTGAATAATCCGGTGATTCTGGTTCATCATCAATAGCACAGAGTACGCTGTCGTCGTCGGTGAAACGGGCGTAGAAATCAATGTGGGCATCGGTGATGTCACGGGCTTTTAAGCCTTTGAGCCAAGTGATGTTGTTCACGCCCAGCACACGGTGTAATTCTTGTTCCACTTCGGCTTTGCTACGGTTGGGGTTGCGATTGTCATTAAGAATGCAGCTTTCGGTACAAATGGCATTGCCTTTACCGTCCACTTCAATGCCGCCACCCTCCATCACTAGCCAGGTTTTCACGAGGGACGAGTGGGTGTATTTGGCGACAAAAGCAGCGACTTTTTGGTCTTTGCCGATGGGCTGATCTACAATGCCGTGTTCGCGTTTAGTTGGGTCTTTTCGCCAGCCTTGCGCACCTGTGTCTGCCTGTCCCCAGCCGTTGAAATTGAAATCCACGGCGGCACGCTTGCCGTTTTCATCACGCACAAACAGCGGAGCGGTGTCGCGTACCCATAAGTCATTGAGCGGTGCGGCGATGAGGTTGATTTTTCCACCTGTTTCGATGTTGGGAATGGTACGCCCGTTGGTGAACACGCCTGTGGCGCTGTATTCACGCAAATCCGATTGTGTCAGCTCGCCTTTCACCTCTGCCAATACGGCACGGGCTTCCTCCATTTCATTGGGGTTCACCAGCATATTCACGGGTTCAAAACGGGAAAGGTTGGCGGCGATTCGCATTAAATCTGCCCGTGCCGCACGGCGTGCCATTCCATACACCCCTGTCGTCCCCCACGCACCAGCTGTTGCACCATATGCCATCCAAGTGGCTTGATGTGGCGCACTTTCAGACGGCATAAAATATTGGATTGCTCCGCTATTAGTTGCTTGAGCGTGTCGTAAGAAATAAGGCGAAATGGCTAATGCACTCGCTCCAAGTAAAAAATCACGACGTTTCATAAGCTTCTCTCTATAAAAAATTCGGCGAATTATACAACGGCATAAAATGGCAAGCGAGGAAAGTTTGAGGGCTGATGACAAAAGTGCGGTGTTTTTTTTTCGGTGATTTTTTATGTTGAGCAAGGGATTAAAGCACCGCATTTCGCCGTGACGAGATGATTTTCTCACCTCACCCAAACCGCCCTAGCAAAATCTCCGCAAGCAAATCAAATACGCGTTTGACTCGTGGTGGTTCGGCTTGGCGTTTAGGGCGATAGAGGTAACACGGCCATTGTTTGCGGGGCAGTTGGGGGAAAAGTTCCACCAATTCACCGCGTTCAAGATAAGGTTGGCACAGTTGGCGGGGGATATGGGCGACGGTTTGCCCCGCCAGCACGGCGGAAAGTTCGCTGCTGATGTTGTTGGTGAGCAGTTTGGGCGGGTTGGGCTGATGGCGGTGTGTGCCAATTTCCCATTGCCAAATGCGTCCGTTGTTGGGGTTAATCAAGGCACTTAAGGGGTAACGGCTAATGAGGTCTTGCCAGTTTTTTGGCTCGCCATAGTGCTGTAACAGGTTGGGGCTGGCAACGATAATGTCTTGTTCTTGCCCGACTTTTTTCACTATCAGACGGCTATCTTGTGGGTTGCCAAAGCGTATGCCCACATCAATTTTGCCTGCCACCACGTCAATCAAGGCGTTGTCGGTTCGCCAATGCAGTTGAATATCGGGGAAATCGCTTAGGCGGATCAACAGTTGTTGCAACACCTCGTTCATTAAGATGGGGTAATCAGGCAGGGCAATGCGGACAGTGCCACTCAGTGCGTGATTTGGTTGAGGGTGAATCAGCGCTTCGGCATCGGCAAGTAGGCGTTGGGCACGGGGCAAAAACTGGCGGGCAAAATCCGTGAGTTGCACTTGTCGGGTGCTACGCTGAAACAGCACTTCGCCCAAAGATTGTTCCAACTCGCTGATGCTACGGGTAACGCGTTGTGGCGACACGCCCAGCTCGCGTGCGGCGTTTTTAAAATGCAAGGTGTTCGCCACCGTGCAAAAAATATGGAGCAATTCCAGCCTGTTTTTCATCGTCTTTGTTCCTCTTGATGGCGAAAAAATCATAGCAAAGTTCTTCAATTATTCCAAATACAGAAATAATAAATTCCATTTTCTATCATTTTGTTTGCCATTCTGAGAGGCTATAATGGCGACTGTTCATTCAGGGCGTTATACATAACGCCCTATTTTTTAAAGCCATAAGGAGTATCAATGTTATCCAACCGTTTACCAGCCGACCGCCTCGCTTTGGCGTTGGAACAAGAAAAAACCATTTCTGCCGCCGATTATGAAAAAGTCAAAGCCTTGGCGAGTATTGTTCGCCCTTTACGTAGCTTTATTTTCAAAACCCCAGCCGCTTACGATATGCCTTTTGAAGAATGGGTAATCCCCTCTGAAGATGGCGTGCCACTTGAAGCGTGGTTTATCCCAGCCAAAGGCGGAATGAGCGATAAACTGGTGATTTTTAACCACGCCTTGCCGATGTGCCGTGCAGGTTTCCCCGGTCATTTCGGGCAGCCTTGGGCGAGCTTTGATGATTGCGAAATCGACTTCGTGATTCAATACAAACACCTCACCAATGCTGGCTACAACGTGCTGACCTACGACATTCGCAACCACGGCAACAGCGGGGCGGCGAATAATGGCATCAGCGGTATTGGCAACTGGGAATGGCGTGATTGTGTGGGCGTGAAAAAATTTGTCGATGCCCACCCTGAGCTTTCCAAAATGAAAGTGGCACTGTATAGCCAATGTATGGGCGGTAATTCGCAATACCGTGCCATTATGGAACGCCCTGATTTATTTGAAAATGTGCGTTGTATGGTCAGCCCGATGGTGGTGTCAATGGCGGCGATTTATGATGCCTTTTCTGAATTGCAAGGCGTGCAACAATATCAACCCTTGATTGATTTAGAATTGCTCAAAATGGGCGGTTTCACGATGGCAGAAATGACCCCGCACCTGTGGGCGCACGCGGTGAAAATGCCAACAATGATTGTGCAAGTGCTGGAAGACGCGTGGACACGCAATCCTGAAGACGGTCAAAAAACCTTTGATTTGCTCGGTGCGAAAGAAAAAGAATTGCTGTGGATTGAAAACACGCCGTATCGCTTCAAAGATGGCTATAACTACTTTGGGCGTTACCCTGAACAAATCCTCGCCTTTATCAATCGTTATATGGCGGATTAAGCAGTAAACGGAAGAAAAAGTATGGTTATTTATAAAAGGCGAACATTTTGTTTTTTATGAGGAAATACTCCATTTTTCAGAATAAGAATAAATAGAAACATAAAATTCCGTGGAAAGAACCATATTTTTCTTTTTAATTTAATCCAAATGCAGTAGCGTAATGAATTTCTCCTTGTGGCACGTTTTTCACCAAGGGTAGCACGCGTAATACGCCTTCAGGTAGCTCAAATGGAGCGCTGATATTGTAGTCCTCTGCTGGCAGATAGCCAAAGCGAGCGTAATAATCAGGGTGTCCTAACACTACAATTGCTGCATAGTTCATAGTCTTAATTTGGCGATGTGCGGCTAAAATCAAAGCTTTCCCCACGCCTTGCCGTTGCCATTGTGGAGCAACAGAGAGAGGCGCTAATGCTAGTACAGACTGTCCACAAATAGTTGCAGGGCTAAATAAAATATGCCCGATGATTTCTCCTGCTTGCACAGCTACTAATTCTAATACTACATCGTGGTTAGCATTCAAATTGTGAACTAAGAGCGATTCTTGTCCGTCGCTTAAAGGCATATCAGCAAAAGCTGCTTGGATTAAGTTTTCAATCGATTGGGTATCTTCTGGACGAGCTTTTCGAACGGTGAATGTTGTCATTTTGTATCCTAATGATTTTTTAGATAACTCTGAATTTTAGAGGTTTTGATGGTAAAAGACAAAATAAAATGATGTTATTTCTTACCTTATTTTTAACATCTGATTTGTGTTCATTTCGCCGTTTTTCACTATGTTTGTGGCAAATAAGCATTGTTGTAGATTGACATTGCACTAATTTCCGACAGAGATGAATGTGGGCAGTCTAGTAAGATGGCGTGTTGTAAATGTTTGAATAGTATATAAGATACACAGAGGGAGTATTGCCATACTATAAAGAAGTGAGAAAATAACCGAGTTTTTAAAATTTAAGAAGATACCTATTAATATCACTGTTAAAAACTTATTTTACCTATGTTGTTCCTACAATAGGGGATAATTTAGAATGAATTCAACAATGTTTTTAATTTGGAGGATAAAATGAATAAACCAGCTATCGTATTAGTTCACGGATTTTGGGGTGGTGCAGCTCATTGGAATTTAGTGATCAATGAACTCAAAAAACAAGGTTATACTGATGTTTTTGCTGTGGAAAATCCACTGACCTCACTTCAAGATGATGCGGAACGAACTCGTAAAATGGTGGCTCAGATTCCACGACCAGTTGTATTGGTTGGACACTCTTACGGTGGAGCAGTAATTTCAGAGATGGGGAATATGCCTAATGTGACGGCTTTAGTGTATATTGCGGCTTTTGCACCTGATGTTGGTGAAAGTGCAGGAGAGATTAGCCAAAAAATGCCACCACAAGCTTTTTCGGCGATTGAAGGGGATAGTGATGGTTATTTATGGATAAAGCGTGAAGAGTATCACCAAAGTTTCTGTCAAGATATTGACGAAACCTTGGCTTATCCGATGTCAATCACACAAAAAGCGCCTATTGCTTCGACTTTCAGTGATATAGTTACACAACCAGCTTGGAAAGTGAAACCGTGTTGGTATCAAATTTCTTCTCAAGATCGAATGATTCATCCAGACAATCAAAGAATGATGGCGCAGAGAATGAAGCCTCGTAAGCTCATTGAATTAGATGCTAGCCATGCCTCTTTAGTTTCGCAGGTTGAAGCAGTGTCTGCTCTTATTATTGATGCCGCTAATTCGTAGCTAAAAGCCGACAAAAAGCACTATACATTTGTTTTTTCATAAAAAACTGCACCACCCCTTAATGTTGAATAATGAATCCAACTTTTGCGGTGCAGATAATTGATCAAAAAACAGTTTTTATCAAAGCAATAGTTTAAGCATTTGCTGTTTTAGCAAGTTTAGTCCAGTTGTAATAACCATAAAGGGAATTTAATAAATAAGCAGCATACATAATATACATTGCTGCAGTGTCCGCCCATAAGGCAATCGAGAGGACATTGATAATAATCCATAATACCCACTGTTCTCGATAACGTAATAACATTAATAATTGCGCTGCAATTACCATTACGGTGGTAACGCCATCTAGCGATACAGAATTGCCGTCAGTGGTTTTTAAATAGGAGATGAAGAGCAAAGAACAGATAGCAATTGCTGCAATGGTGACGATCCAACCTTTAAAATTCAATGCCTTAGCAACGACGCTTTCACCTTCACCATCTTTCTGCATATTGGCTTTCCATAAAAAATAACCGATAAATTGTGCCGGAATATAAACGTAGAGCGTAGTTGTCATTTCGCCATAAAATTTGTTATCCCAAGCAACATAGAAATAGGTATAAGCAAAAATTAAACCGAAAAGGTAATTACTGATTTTCCCTTTACCAACAAATATAACGCATAAAATACCGGCGATACCGGAGATCATTGCTAATAGAGAATCAGGCTGATGGATATAGGTTCCTATCTGTAATGTAACAAAGAGTACTAGCCAGAAACTCTCAAATTTTGTCCAACCTCCGAACAGCTCTTGTTGAATATTTTTTATAGTTAACATAGGTTCTCCAGTGAATATCATTTTTTCTATTACATTCTATATTTTTTGTTGCAAATATGCATTATTTTTTTCTATAAATTAAATGTTTGCTGTATAAATATAGCTGATATTTTACATTGCTCTCAATGTAAGGAGATTACTGATAAATCTTTTTGGTTTTCCAGACTATTCAGAGTACAATCCGCGCTTATTTTTAAATTGAATAATCAATACAAACAAAAGAGAAGAACAATAAAATGTCATTTACGATTGGACAACGTTGGATTAGTGAAAGCGAAAATAACTTAGGATTGGGATTAGTCACTGCTGTAGACCAGAGAACGGTAACATTTTTGTTTCCTGCAGCGGATGAAACACGAGTTTATTCCCTTGCGGTGGCACCGATGACGCGAGTATTGTTTCAGCAAGGTGATGTGATTACTCATCACGAAGGTTGGCAAGCGGAAGTATTGGATGTGATGGAAAATAATGGGGTTGCTCTTTATTTAGCGAAAAGAATCGATACAGACGAAGAAGTTGTAATTAAAGAACTAGAACTAGCGCATCAAATTACTTTTAGTAAACCTCAAGATAGACTGTTTTCTGCACAAATTGATAGAAATGATCGTTTTACATTGCGTTATCACGCATTACGACATCAGCAACATCAATTTCAATCACCATTTAGAGGGTTACGTGGTACAAGAGCTAGTTTAATACCTCATCAGTTACATATTGCTCAGGAAGTTGGAAATCGTTTATCACCAAGGGTATTGTTGGCAGATGAAGTCGGATTGGGAAAAACTGTAGAAGCAGGAATGATTCTACAACAACAGCTATTCTCTGGTAGAGTTGAACGGGTGCTAATTTTAGTGCCTGAAACATTACAGCACCAATGGTTAGTTGAAATGTTGCGTCGTTTTAATCTGAATTTTTCATTATTTGATGAAGAACGTTGTCAGGATTTCGATCGTAAAGAAGAAAATGGAAGAAGTGTTAAAGTAAATCCTTTTGATACTGAATCTTTGGTAATTTGTTCTTTGGATTGGTTAGTTACACAAGAAAATCGGAAGGCAGAAGTATTGGCAAGCCATTGGGATATGCTGATTGTTGATGAAGCTCATCATTTGGAATGGCACTCGTTGGCGCCAAGTCGAGCTTATCGTTTTGTCGAACAGTTATCACAAAAGATAGCTTCAGTTTTGTTGCTAACGGCAACTCCAGAACAGTTGGGACAGGAAAGCCATTTTGCACGTTTACGGTTATTAGATCCTCATCGTTTTTATGATTACAATGCCTTTGTTGCAGAGCAGAAACAGTATCGTCCGGTAGCGGTAGCAGTGAATGATTTGTTATCTGATAAGAAATTAACCGCTGAAGAACAGAATGTTTTAGCTGAATTACTGCCTGAACAGGATATTGAACCGTTATTGCGGATTATTAATGGCGGTAACAGTTCTAACGAGCAGATCCAAGAGGCGAAACAAGAGCTGGTTACTAATTTAGTGGATCGCCACGGCACTAGCCGATTATTATTTCGTAATACGCGTCAAGGAGTGAAAGGCTTTCCGAAACGTATTTTACATCAAGTGAAACTGGAATTACCGAAGCAGTATGCTAATGCGATTAAAGTAATGAATTTACTTAACAAGACAGTGCAACAAAATTCATTATATCCGGAAGTTCTATTTCACCAGCTTAATCCGGAGGCGGCGTGGTGGGATTTTGATCCGCGTATTGAATGGTTATTGACCTTTCTAAAAAATCATAGCCAAGAAAAGGTATTAATTATTTGTCAACAAACCGAAACTGTATTGCAGTTAGAGAAGATTTTGCGCAAAAAAGAGGGAATTCGTTCTGCGGTATTCCACGAGAAAATGTCGATTGTTGAGCGTGATCGGGCGGCAGCCTATTTTGCACAACAGGAAGATGGAGCAAAAGTGCTGTTAAGTTCCAGTATTGGTGCGGAAGGGCGTAATTTCCAATTTGCTTGCCGATTGGTATTGTTTAATTTGCCACTAAATCCGGATGTCTTGGAGCAGTCTATCGGTCGTTTGGATCGTATCGGTCAAACTAGAGATGTTCAAATTTATGTTCCTTATTTTAATCAAACATCACAGATGATTTTGGTGGATTGGTATCAAAAAGGCTTGGGAGCATTTGAACAGACTTGTCCAATGGGAGCAACGTTATTCGCTAAATACGGTAAACAGCTACAGACATTTATTGATAACCCAAATGAAGATGAGGTGGGATTTGCTCTCTTTATTGATCAAGTGGCGAAAGAGCGGATACGTCTGCAACAGGAGCTAGAACAAGGTCGTGATCGTTTATTAGAATTAAATTCTAATGGAGGTGAGAAGGCACAGCAGCTTGCTATAGATATTGAATTACAAGATGGACAACCGGAGTTAATTAATTTCTGTTTGAATTTATTTGATGTGATCGGTCTGGAACAGGAAGATCTTGGTGAAGATTCAATAGTTATTCAGCCGACAGGTCATATGTTGGTTCCTGACTTTCCGGGATTAAAAGAAGAGGGAAGTACAATTACTTTTAATCGTTCATTAGCATTGGCACGCGAAGATCTTGAGTTTTTAACGTGGGATCATCCAATGGTACAAAATGGTATTGATCTGATTACTTCTGGTGATATTGGAAAAACGGCAGTGAGTTTATTGCCGCATAAAGGGTTACCTGCAGGTACGTTATTGTTGGAATTAATTTATGTGGTTGAAGTACAGGCACCGAAAGCCTTGCAATTAACCCGCTTCTTGCCACCGACACCGGTGCGTTTGTTATTGGATATTAAGGGCAATGATTTAGCCTCACAAGTCTCTTTCCGTGGTTTAGAAAAACAGCTGAAGCCGATCAATAAAAATATGGCAAATAAAGTCGTTAAAATGACGAAAGCGGATATTGATCGTCTGATTAAGCACTCTCAAACTTTGATAGCGCCTTATGCCGAACAAATTATTGCGGAAGCTATTGAAGTAGCAGATAAAACATTGTATAGCGAATTACATCGTCTTACAGCACTTCAAGCGGTAAATAAGAATATTCGTCAGGATGAAATTGAACAACAGGAACAATTGATTACGCAATCATTAGCATATCTTCATCAAGCTAGCTGGCGATTGGATAGCTTACGCGTGATTGTTAGTAATAAAGAGTAATTTATGGCATTAATTGAGTACAACCCACCGCAAGGGTTAAATATCTTATATCAGGATAATTACATTGCGGTGATTAATAAACAGAGCGGTTTGTTGTCAGTTCCCGGTAATCAACCACAATATCAGGATAGTGCAATGACACGTGTGGCAAATAAATTTGGCTTTACTGAACCAGCACACCGTTTGGATATGGCCACTAGTGGTATTTTGCTATTTGCACTTTCAAAAGCGGCAGAGAAAGAACTGAAACGACAATTTCGGGAGCGTGAACCGAAGAAACAATACCAAGCTGTTGTTTGGGGGCATTTAGAGCAAGATAGCGGTATTGTCGATTTACCATTAATTTGTGATTGGGAGAATAGACCGCGACAACGTATAGATTTTTTAGTTGGCAAAAAAGCACAAACGCAGTATCAGGTTTTAGCGCGTTATCCGAATAATACAACTAGAGTGAAACTTACGCCGATTACAGGTCGCTCTCATCAATTACGGGTGCATATGTTGGCACTCGGACATCCAATTCTGGGTGATAAGTTTTATTCTCCTCCGGCAGTACGAACAATGGCAACGAGGCTATGTCTACATGCAGAAAGCCTTACTATTACGCATCCGATCACTCAAGAACGGATGACATTTACTTGCCCGCCGGATTTCTAACTTATTGTTGCGGATTGACGATTAAATCGGGTTTGATAATAAAAGAAAATTCACTGCCTTTACCGACTTCGCTTTGGATTTCAAGATAGGATTGATGTTGTTCCAAAGCGTGTTTAACAATGGCTAATCCCAAGCCGCTGCCGCCGGTTTTATTATTGCGTGATTCATCCACGCGATAAAAACGTTCGGTTAAATGGGTAAGATGGCGAGCTTCAATACCGATACCGTTATCGCTGACACAAAATCTTGCCCCTTGTTTACAACGTTGCCAACTGACGTGAATAATCGCCTCTTCGCCGGCGTGGCGAATAGCGTTATAGATCAGATTGGAAACCGCACTTTGTAATTGGTGTTCATCCCCAATAATTTTCAAATCCGGCTCGATTTCAAAAATAATTTGCTGTTTTGCTTGATGGATAACGGCAGTATTTTTTTGTAAAGAGAGAATTAATTGTGACATATCAACCACTTCGTGTTCGGCATTATTGATATTTTCAATTTTTGCCAATAAAGATAGCTGTTGCAGCAATGTCGCCATTCTCTCGCTTTGTTCTTTCATCGCCTGCAATGCTTTTTGTTGAAAAGGTGATTTTTCATCGATCTCGCCCTCAAACATTTCCAAATAACCTTGCAGCACCGTTAATGGTGTGCGCAGTTCGTGGTTCATATTCGCCAGAAAAGTTTGACGGGAGTGCATTAAGCGAATAAACGAGGTCGCATCGCGTGCAATAATTAAATAGGATTCGCTGTCGTAACTATTGATGTTAAATTCGATATAGCGTTTATTGTGGGTCAGTAAAACCAAAGGGCGATTGCGCCTGTTAAAGGTTAAATGACGAAAATAGTGTTTAAATTCGGGGTAAAAAATCACCTTAAAAACACTTTTTTGCGTTTTCTTATCCCAAATAAATTCAAACATCTCCTGTGCTGCTTGGTTGCACCAAGAAATATCGCCGTTGTGTTCACAAATTAATACCGCATCGGGCAAAAATTGAATATTGCGATTTAGCCTGGAAAGTAGCCGTAACGATTTAATTTTTTCGCGGCGAGTTCGCTCATTGTAGTAGGCAGCAGTTTGTGAAATATGCTCAAGCGCAGTAATTTTCTTTTTGCTTTTAGGGGGTTTATTCGGATTGATGATTTGCAATAAACTGAATTCATTATAGTGGTGCCAAATCAGTAAAATTACCAACACGGCAATTAACCAGAACGAGAAATCTTTACTGAAGAGACTCAATAGTGAAGCAATGCCGACCGCCAGCAACACTTCGATGATCAGATGTTTTAACGACAGATTGAGCTTCATTGGTTAATCCTGAAAATGGTTAGAAAAACGGTAGCCGAAACCACGAACGGTTTGCACATAGCGATCAGCCTGAAAAGGCTCTAAACTGCGGCGTAATCGGCGAATATAGGAGTCAACAGTGCGATCTTCAACATAAATATCATCGCCCCAAATATGATTCAATAGCTGTTCACGGCTATAGACTTTTTCGGGATGCGTCATTAGAAACAGCAGTAATTTATATTCGGTTGCGCTTAATTCCACAAATTGATTTTCCACGCTAACACGTTGCGCCTGCTGATCGATTTGTAAATTTTCAAAACTGACAATTTGGCTCGGCGGATCATAACTGCGCCGCCATAATGCTTCGATTCTGGCTAATAAAATTTTCGGTGAAAACGGCTTGGTAATGTAATCATCGGCACCGGCGTTCAGACAGGTAATGCAATCCTCTTCCGCACTGCGTGCCGTGAGCATAATGATTGGAATTTTAGCGGTTTGTTCCTGTTTTTTTAGATATTCAATAAACATAATGCCGGAACGACCGGGCAACATCCAATCCAACAGAATAAGCTGCGGTTGTTCCTCAAGGCGATTTACCGCACTTTGATAATCCTCCGCTTCAATCACCTCATAATTTTGCTTCAGTAAGTAAAGTGCAACCATTTCACGGATCGCACGTTCATCTTCAACAATTAAAATTTTGCCCGCCATAAGCCCTCATTTTATTTGAGTTGCTACTTTAACCCATTCTACCTGTAATGTAATCTTCTGTCCGTTGGAATTTCGGTTTATCAAAAATTTTGCTGGTTTGGTCGAACTCAATTAGTTCACCAAGATACATAAAAGCGGTGTAGTCAGAACAACGTGCTGCCTGTTGCATATTATGTGTTACGATAGCAACGGTGTAATCGTGTTTTAATTCGTTGATCAGCTCTTCGATTTTCATTGTTGATATTGGATCGAGTGCCGAGCAGGGTTCATCCAATAACAACACTTCTGGTTTAACCGCAATACCGCGTGCAATACATAAGCGTTGTTGTTGTCCACCGGATAAGCTATCGCCGTTTTGGTTCAGTTTATCTTTCACTTCATCCCACAATGCGGCTTTAGTTAGCGCCCATTCAACACGATCATTTAGTTCTGATTTTGGAAGTTTTTCAAATAAACGAATTCCGAAAGCAACATTATCATAAATCGACATTGGAAACGGGGTCGGTTTTTGGAAAACCATCCCGATTTTGGAACGGATAATGGCGATATCAGTATGTGTGGTTAATAAATTTTCATTATCTAAATTAATTTCGCCGGTAGCGTATTGGTTCGGATAAAGTTCATACATCCGGTTAAATATGCGTAACAGTGTAGATTTACCACAGCCTGATGGACCAATAAATGCGGTGACTTTATTTTTTGCGATTTTCATATTGATATTTTTTAAAGCGTGAAAATCACCATAATAAAAATTGAGATTATTAACGGTTAATTTCGCATCAATTTGGTTTGATAACATATCCATTTTATGGTCCTTATTTATGTTTGTTGGAACAAAGTCTGGTTAAAATATTTAAAGATAAAACAAAAATCGCAATTAATGCTGCACCTGCCCACGCCAGTTCATTCCAATCTTCAAACGGGCTGGCGGCATATTGATAAATCACCACCGGTAGATTTGCCATTGGTGCATTCATATCCAAAGAGGTGAATTGGTTTGAGAGCGCAGTAAACAGCAATGGTGCGGTTTCGCCGGAAATGCGGGCAACGGAAAGCAGAATGCCGGTTAAAATGCCGGAGCGAGCGGCACGATAGCAAACCATCGTAATGACTCGCCATTGCGGGCAACCGAGTGCAGCGGCGGCTTCGCGTAAATTATTCGGCACGAGATTCAACATACTGTCGGTGGTTCTGACCACAACTGGAATTACCAACATTGCCAAAGCCAACGAACCTGCCCAGCCGGAGAAGTGTTTTACTTGCGAAACATAGATTGCGTAAATAAACAGTCCGATAATAATGGAGGGTGCGGAAAGTAAAATATCGTTCAGAAAACGGGTAATTTTCGATAATTTGCTATAGCGTCCGTATTCGCTTAAATAGGTGCCTGCCAAAACGCCAATCGGTGTGGCGATAAAGGTGGCAATTAATACCATCATAATCGAACCGATAATGGCATTAATCAAACCGCCGCTTTCGTTGGGTGCAGGTGTCGCTTTTAGGAACAGTTCAAACGAGAGTGCCGGGATGCCTTTGATGATTAATGTGTATAAAATCCAAATCAACCAAAAAAGCCCGAACAGCACTGCCAGATAGGCAAGGCTTAACATAAGAAGATTTCTGCTTTTACGCCAATAAAAGCGTTGATTTTGATATTTATGCATTATTTTCTTCCTTCTAGTCGACTCATTCGCATCACTAATAAACGTGCGATCGCCAATACTAAAGTGGTAATCAAGAATAGAATTAACCCTAACTCCATCAAGGCTGATTTCTGTAAACCGCCGGCTTCATTAAATTCATTGGCAATCGCAGAAGCAATGGAGGTGGATGGTGCAAAAATGGAGTTTGGCAGTTGAAAGGCATTGCCAATAACGAAAGTTACAGCCATTGTTTCTCCCAATGCCCGCCCTAACCCAAGCATAATACTACCGATAACACCGCCTTTAGTATATGGAAGAACGATTTTCCAAATTACTTCCCAAGTGGTTGCTCCTAAGCCGTAAGCGGATTCTTTCAACATTGGAGGTACGACACTAAAAACATCTCGCATTGTTGATGAAATAAATGGAATGATCATAATGCCCAACACTAATCCAGCAGTGAATAGTCCGATGCCGAAAGGTGCGCCGGAGAAGAGAATGCCTATTAAGGGTAAATTATCAAACGTATCAATGATATAAGGTTGAATATATTCTTGAAAAAGTGGTACGAAAACGAATAATCCCCACATCCCGTAAATAATGGAAGGAATAGCCGCTAACATCTCTATTGCCGTACCAATTGGCTGTTTTAACCATTGAGGTGACAATTCAGTGAGGAATGCGGCAATACCGAATGAAATCGGAACGGCAATTAGTAAGGCAATAGTCGCAGAAATCAACGTTCCTATGACTGGTACCAATGCACCATAATTTTCTTGCACCGGATCCCAATCATTTGTCCATAAAAATTTAAAATGAAATTTAGAAATAGAATCCCAGCTACCAATAACTAAAGATAATAAAATAGCGGAGAGAACGATAAAAACAAAGATTGCAAAAAAACGTGTTGTGTTCTTAAAAAGGTTCTCTAGCCAAGCGTGATTTAAACATTTATTCTTGATTTTATGCATTTTATCTACCTTGAGGGTAAAGGCTATGCATATGCTAGCCTTTTGATATTTTTGTAGAAATTATCTTAATAAAGCGCTTTTCCCTGAGAATCTTTTACTTCGCTATACCAATTCATTTTAATTTTTTCGACAACATTGTCAGGTAATGGGACATAATCAAGTTCTAAAGCAGCATCTTTACCATTTTTAAATGCCCACTCAAAAAATTTAAATACATTTTTTGTATTTGCTATATTGTCTGCTTTTTTATGAACTAAGATGAAACTTGCCGCAGTAATTGGCCAAGATTGATCACCAGATCCGTTGGTTAAAATTACACCCATTCCCGGTACTTTATCCCAGTCAGCATTGGTAGCAGCAGCCATAAAGCTATTGCGAGAAGGCTGTACAAATTTACCGGAAGCATTTTGTAAAGTAACCCAAGTTAATTGATTTTGTTTGGCATAAGCATATTCTACATAGCCAATAGAGTATTTAAGTTGTTTGACGTAAGCTGAAACACCTTCGTTACCTTTTCCTCCTTGTCCAACTGGCCACTTAACGGACTTTCCTTCACCTACTTTCTCTTTCCACTCCACAGAAACTTTGGATAGATAGTTAGTCCAGCTGAATGTTGTGCCAGAACCATCTGAACGTCTAACTACAAGAATATTTTTATCAGGTAAGGCTATGCCATCATTTAGAGAGACAATCGCTGGATCATTCCATTTTTTGATTTTACCGAGAAAGATATCGGCAATTACAGGGCCGGAAAGTTTTAATTCTCCCGCTTTGATTTCTGGAATGTTCACAACAGGAACTGTTCCTCCAATGATGGCGGGAAATTGTAATAGTTGCTGTTCTTCAAGGACGTTAGCTTTCATTGGATCATCTGAAGCACCAAAATCAATGGTTTTGGCGATAATCTGTTGTTGACCACCTCCGGAACCGATGGATTGATAATTGACTTTATTACCGGTTTGTTGTTGATAAAGCCCAGCCCATTTCGCATAAATTGGATAAGGGAATGAAGCTCCTGCTCCAGTAATTTCGTGGGCATTTGCTTGAGTGATAAAGGGTAATAAGATGGTGACAAGAGCAAGTTTTCTAAGGACTTTCTTAGGTAACATAGTTTTCTCCTAACAGAATGAATTAACCTTTGATGTTAGGAAGTTTAGCGATGAAATATGACAGTTTGATGACAGGGCAAAAAATAACCCCATATTCCGTGATGAAATATGGGGAATTTTATAGAGGGAATTTAGAATGTTACTGCATTTCTTAATTTTTTTAATGCATTGCTTTCTAATTGTCTGATACGTTCGGCTGAAACGCCATAATGATCAGCCAATTCCTGCAATGTGGCTTTATCATCATCCAACCAACGGGTTTGGATAATATGACGACTTCTTTCGTCTAATTGTTCCAATGCTTCACTAAGTTGATCGGTTGCTTGATTTTCAAAGTTTTCTTCTTCTAATTCGGCAGCGAAGTTTGAACTTTTGTCTTCTAGATAAAGTGCCGGAGAATAGGTTTCTTCGCTATCATCAGTAGGTAAATCGAAACCCATATCTATACCGCTCATACGTGATTCCATTTCTTGTACGTCTTCTGCAGAAACACCGAGTTCATTAGCAACCATATCTACTTCATTTGCGTTGAACCAACCTAGACGTTGTTTTGTTTTACGCAAATTGAAGAATAATTTACGTTGAGCTTTAGTGGTGGCGACTTTAACGATACGCCAGTTGCGTAACACATATTCGTGAATTTCTGCTTTAATCCAATGCACAGCAAAAGAAACTAGGCGAACACCAACTTCAGGATTAAAACGTTTCACGGCTTTCATCAAACCAACATTACCTTCTTGAATTAAATCGGCTTGTGGCAAACCATAACCGGAATAACCACGTGCAACGTGAATCACAAAACGTAAGTGGGATAAAATTAATTTTTTCGCGGCATCAACATCTTGATGATAATACAAACGTTCTGCCAGCTCCTTCTCCTCTTCTGCAGTAAGCATTGGATATTCATTAGCTGCTCGAATATAGCCTTCTAAACTACCTTGAGGAACAAGCATCATGTTTTGCATTTCTTTTGTCATTAACTACCTTCTTATATTAAAAAATTTGTTTCCGTTATAGCACAGTTAATGCCTAATGTAAAAACTGTCTTAACTTAACGAACGTTTTATTTGACCTATTATAATGCAAAAAGTTTCATATAGATCACAATTTTTCTAAATTTGCTAAGTGAGCAATCAGCCATTTTATACCTTGATTTTGAAAGGCAATTTGTAGCCGGCAGTTTTTATCACTACCTTCTACATTAATAATTGAACCATATCCGAATTTATGATGTTTTACGCGTTGACCCGGCTTCCATTCTGAATTTTCTAAAATTGATTTTGCTGTACCAACCGCTGCAAGGTTTACCGCTCTTGTTACTGTACCTCTTAAGCGAATCTCCTGAATATTTTCTTCCGGTAATTCATTAATAAAACGCGAAACAATACGTTTTTCTTCTTGAGAATAAACACGGCGTTGTTCAGCATAACAAAGCGTAAGTTTTTTCCTTGCACGAGTGATACCGACATAAGCCAAACGGCGTTCCTCTTCGATTCTGCCTTCTTCTCCTGAAGCACCGCTCGGGAATAAGCCCTCTTCCATTCCAACGATGAAAACACGATCAAATTCCAAACCTTTTGAAGAGTGCAACGTCATTAAATCGACACATTGTTGATGCGGCGAGGCTTGTCCTTCACCGGCTTCCAACGAAGCGTGAGTTAGAAAAGCAATCAAATCGCTCATCTCCTCCGCTTCATCCGGTTTTTGAAAATCTCGTGCGGCAAAAACCAGCTCATCCAAGTTTTCCAAACGCACCTCGCCTTTTTCGCCTTTCTCTTTTTGGTACATCTCTTTCAGACCGGAGTGTTCAATCACGAATTCGGTCTGTTCTGCCAACGGTAGATCAAAAGTGTCATTATCTAAGGCGTTGATCAATTCGATAAAACGCAACAAAGCAGAAGCAGCGCGACCTTGCACCAATTTCTCTTCCAATGCTAAATGCGTTGCCTGCCAAAGCGTTAATGTTCGTTTACGAGCAATATCTCGCAAAATTTCAAGTGTTCTATCGCCAATGCCACGGGGTGGTGTGTTGACTACTCGTTCAAAGGCAACATCATCTTGACGATTTGCTAAAAGACGCAGATAGCCGAGAGCATCCTTAATTTCTTGACGTTCAAAGAAACGTAAACCACCATAAATACGATAAGGCAGACCGGATTGTAAAAATGCTTCTTCTAAAATTCGTGATTGGCGGTTACTGCGATATAGCACTGCACATTGATCATAATTACCTCCTTCATCTACCCACTGTTTAATCTGTGAAGTCACAAAACGTGCTTCATCGTGTTCATTAAATGCACGATAAATTCCGACAGGATCGCCTTTATTGCCTTCCGTCCAGAGATGCTTACCTAAACGTCCCTCGTTATTAGCGATTAACATATTAGCAGCTTGTAAAATATTTTCCGTAGAACGGTAGTTTTGTTCCAAACGGATCGTTTCTGCATGATAATCAGTTAAAAAACGATAGATATTATCAATTTTTGCACCACGCCAACCATAAATAGATTGGTCGTCATCACCGACAATCATCACATTGGCACTATTTCCAGCTAATAATTTAACCCATTCATACTGAATATTATTGGTGTCCTGAAATTCATCCACCAAAATATGCTGAAAACGTTGTTGATAACGTTGCAGAATCAACGGCTTTTTCTGCCAAAGTTCATAAGTTCTTAATAATAATTCGGCAAAATCGACCAAACCGGCACGATCACAGGCATCTTGATAAATTTTGTAAATTTCAATCCAACTGTGATCTTCTTTATTGTGAATTTCAATTTGATCTGCACGTAAGCCAAGATCTTTCTTGTTATTGATATACCAACAAATCTGTTTAGGTGGATACAACCCTTCATCCAGATTGTAGGATTTTACTAATCGTTTTACTAACCGTAGTTGATCTTCAGAGTCTAAGATCTGAAAATCTTGTGGTAAACCGGCATCCAAAGCGTGGCGACGTAAAAGACGATGTGCCAAACTGTGAAACGTTCCGACCCACATTCCGAAAGGTGGTGTGATTTGATCCTGTAATAAATTTTCAATGCGATGACGCATTTCAGCAGCTGCTTTATTAGTAAAGGTTACCGCAAGAATGGCATTGGGGCTGATATTCTCAACACCGATTAACCAAGCAATGCGATAAGTTAGTACACGTGTTTTTCCACTGCCGGCTCCTGCGAGTACTAAATAATTAGCTAAAGGAGCTGCAACTGCTTCACGTTGCCGTTCATTTAAACCATTTAATAATTCTGAAAAGTCCATAGGAGATCCTGTTATTGTTAGACCTAAGCACTTTGTCTGCGCATAAATCTAAAAGGTAATTCAATGATTTGTTGAGAAGGGAGTTGTTTAGATGTTAAAAATTGAATTAATATTTCGGCACCCATTTTTCCTATTTCAAATCTAGGTGTAGCAATTGTAGTTAGGCTCGGATTGAGTACTTTGGAAAATTCTAAATCATTGAAACCGACAATATCTAGCTCCTTACCAACCTTAATATCTCTACGGGAACATTCCATAATTGCTCCCGCTGCAATGTCATCATTAATGAAAAAAATCGCATCTGTATCAGGCCAACGATATAAAATTTCAATGAGTGCTTCGGCACCACTGGCAAAAGAAGTTCTTTGTTGCATTTTAAAATGTCTATCTGTGACAAGATTGTTCTCATTTAAAACAGCTTCCCACGCATTTTTTCTTAATAATGCTCTGCTATCTAACCAAGATGAGCATAATGCAATGTTTTTTCTATGTTTTTCTTGTACTAAAAAACGAATTAACTCTTTAGCAGCAACATATTGATCGATGCCAATATTCGCAAGAAAATTAGGATTATCATAGATATTCATAATTTCTACTGTCGGAATATTAGCTGTTTTTAATAACTCTATTGTTTTTTGTGTATGAAATGTTTCTGTGAGAATAAAGCCATCCACATTTTGTTGCATATATTTTTCAATAATGTGTTGTTCTTCCAATGGCGTATAAGAGAAATCACTGATTAATAAATTATAGTTCCATTGGTCGCAAATTTCTTTTACACCATCAATGACTTCTTTAAACACGTCATTACTGAAAGAGGGAATTAATAGCACGATAGAATTGGTAGATGATGATGCAAGTGATTTAGCTATACTATTAGGTATATAGTTCATTTTTCTACACATTTTCTCAATTTTTTCTCTCATTTCTGTGGAAATTAAAGAAGGATTATTAATTGCCCTAGAAACAGTGGATTTATTAACTCCTAAAGCTTTCGCTATGTCATCAATTGTTGTGCGTTTTTTCATAGATAACGGTTCTTAATCAATTAATTCTGTTGTTTTATATTTTATCTGAAATCATTTATTTTTTGAAACTGATCACACTTTGAACAAAATGTTGTTGCAACACTTTTTAATAAATATTACGTTAATGCAATCGGTTGCATTGATGGTTAAAGAGGTGAAGAATGACAGAAATTTATAAGTCAGAATGTGTGAAAGTATCAGGAACACATCAAATACAAATTACCACAACAGAGATATCCGCTAAGGAAAGTAATGAATCTATAGTTAAAATAAGCAGAGGGGGAATATGCGGTTCTGATATTCATTACTATCAAGAAGGGGGAGTAGGACACTTCAGTTTAAAACATCCTATGATTTTAGGTCACGAAGTCGTTGGTATTTTAGAAAATAAAAAGCAAGCGATTGCAATAAATCCAAGTAAGCCTTGTTTAAAATGCAAATATTGCCTGAGTGGAAAATCCAATCAATGTTTAAATATGCGTTTTTTTGGTAGTGCGATGCTGAATCCACATGTGGATGGCGGTTTTTCTCAATATGTTGCTGTAAGAAATGAGCAAATTGTCCCTTATGATAATCGGATACCAAGCAAAATAATGGTATTTGCTGAACCGTTAGCTGTTGCGATTCACGCTGTTAATCAAGCAGGTTCTTTGGTTGGAAAGAAAGTTTTAGTGACAGGTTGCGGACCAATCGGTTCTCTTGTGGTTGCTGCTTGTAAGAAAGCTGGTGCGGTTGAAATTGTTGCCTCTGATATACAAGAATCTTGCCGAAATAGTGCTATTGCTATGGGAGCAACATCTGTGATTAATCCTTTGGAGGATCAAGAACAGTATTTCCAAGATAAAGGTTATTTTGATGTGAGTTTTGAAGCTTCAGGAGCAAATAGTGCTATCAACTTTGCAATTGATGCAACTAAAGCAACCGGCACAATTATTCAAATAGGAATGGCAAAAGGAGATGCCGCTATTCCGATCACAAAATTCTTAGCGAAAGAACTTACTTATAGAGGGGCCTTCCGTTTTACTAATGAATTTGAAGTAGCAGTACGTTGGTTAGAGCAAGGATTGATTAATCCGTTACCGTTGCTTTCTCATGAATTTTCTTATCAAGATGCAGAAAAGGCATTACAAATAGCGAGTGATAAAAGTGTTGCTATAAAAGTCCAACTTAAATTTGAGGAATAATTATGAATAATTTATTTGATTTAACAGGGAAAAGAGCTTTGATAACTGGCTCTGCTCAAGGGATAGGTTTTTTACTTGCAAATGGATTAGCTCAATATGGTGCAGAAATTATCATTAATGATATTAACGCAGAAAAAGCGCTAGTCGCTGCTGAACAGTTAAAAAAGAAAGGTTTTCTTGCTCATTCAGTTCCATTTGATGTGACTAAAAAAAGCGAAATTGAGCGTAATGTTGCGGAAATCGAAGAAAAAATAGGGGCAATTGATATCCTAATTAATAATGCTGGTATTCAACGGCGACATCCTATTTTGGAATTTCCTGAACAGGAGTGGGATAACGTTATTGAAATTAACCAAAAAGCGGTTTTCTTAATGATTCAGGAAGTTGGCAAATATATGGTGAAACGTAATGCAGGAAAAATTATCAATATTTGTTCAATGCAGAGTGAGTTAGGACGAGATACTATCACGCCGTATGCAGCTTCTAAAGGTGCAGTAAAAATGATTACTCGTGGAGCGTGTGTTGAATTGGCTCGTTATAACATTCAGGTAAACGGAATTGCACCAGGATATTTTAAAACGGAGATGACTAAAGCATTAGTGGAAAATGAGCAGTTTACAAAATGGTTATGTCAGAGAACGCCGGCTAATCGCTGGGGTGATCCGGAAGAATTAATCGGTTCAGCTGTTTTCCTTTCTTCTAAAGCTTCCGATTTTGTCAATGGCCATCTGTTGTTTGTTGATGGTGGAATGTTAGTTGCTGTATAAACAACGAGGAGTTTAATTATGAACTTTAAAAAATCTTTATTATTCATTTCATTAGCAAGTTTGATGTCATTTGCAGTATCGGCAGCGGAAATTAATTTGAAATTTGAAAGCTCAAATTTTGCTGGAGAGAAAGTATATGAGATCCAAAAACAGTGGACTGATAATGTAGAAAAAGCCTCAAATGGAAGAATCAGCATTGAATTATTACCGTTAGATTCAGTATTAAAAACAAGCGATATGCTTTCTGGAGTGAGAAATAAAATTATTGATGGTGCAGTTGCTACTGCGGCAATGTATGCTGGTACTGATCCTGGTTTTGGCTTGATTGGTGACACTATTTCTGCGTGGAGTAGCGATGAGGATATTCTTAGCTTTTATTATAATGGAGGAGGTTTTGAAGTCGTTGATAAAATCTTTCAACAATATGGGGCTAAATTAATTGGTGTATCGGTAACTGGTTCAGAGTCACTACCTTCCAAAGTGAAAATTGCAAGTGTTGCTGATTTTAAAGGCGTTAAAGTTCGTGCACCATCAGGTCCAATTCAGAAATTATTTGCGAAGTTAGGTGCTTCTCCTGTCGGTTTGCCGGGATCAGAAATTTACACCAGTTTAGAAAAAGGCATTATTGATGCAGCGGATTTCTCTACTTTTGCCAATAATCAGGCACAAGGTGTGCATGATATTGCAAAATATCCTATTTATCCGGGTATTCATTCTTCTCCTGCAGTTCATATGATAATGAACTTAAAAACTTGGCAATCACTCTCTCCTCAAGATCAGGACTTTCTAGTGTCCTATTTTAAAGGAATGGCTTTAGATACACTGATTAAAGCTCATTATGAAGATAAAATCGCATATAAAGAAGCGTTAGATAAAGGCGTTCATCCAGTGGCTTGGAGTCCGGAAGAAGTTGCGAAAGTTCGTGCCGCGGCAAGAGAAATCTGGCAGGAAACAGCTCAACAATCTGAAATAGGTAATCAGTATTATCAAGCCTTATTAAAATTCCTTACTTCTCAAGGAATGATGCAATAATCGTAACTATAGGCAAGGCTGGATTGGATCACATTCAGCCTTGTTTATTAAGGAGTTGAAAATGTCTTTTTCTCAACGCTTACTATTTTTATGTGATCGGTTTGATCAATTTTTTATCAAATTAGGTTACTACGTCTCTTATATTTTCCTTTTTATTGTTGCGATTGGGTTTTATGAAGTTATTGTGCGATATATTTTTTCCAGTCCTACAATTTGGGTACACGAGGTCACTACTTTTCTTGTCAGTTTATCTTTACTTTATGGTGGTGTTGCTTGTTATGCCAACAATAAACATATTGCTATGACATTTATTCGACAACAATTTTCAGCTCGAGTGAGGTGGGGATTGGAATTGCTCGTTGAAATATTCGTTTTTATTTTCTTTGTTTTATTAAGTTATGGTTCATATCTTTCAGCTGTCGAAGCATTTTTTACTCCTATGGGAACATTTAAGATGCAAACTTCCGGTACTGTATTGGATACGCCATTCCCTGCGATTGAAAAAGGGTTCTTTTTTATTTCGTGTTTGATGGTGTTGGTACTTTCAGTGTTGCATATATTTCGTCATTTAGTGACTAAAAATCAGGAGGGATAATTATGATTAGTGGTTTAGGAATAGGTGTAGGAACATTAATTATCTTTCTAATGATGATTTCGTTGTTATTTATTGGTATGCCATTGGGTTTTTTAACCGGCTTAATTGCTTTAGTGATTTCCTATTTATGGTTTGATACTGCGGCAATAATGCAAATGGTTGCGGCAAGGGTAACAGATTTTACTTCTTCTTATACATTTGTTGCAGTGCCAATGTTTGTATTAATGGCAACATTATTGGATAGAACAGGCATAGCGCGTGATTTGTACAATGCTATGCGTATTATTGGTGGTAGGTTAAGAGGGGGTATCGCTATTCAATCAATGTTTGTTGCTATTTTATTAGCAACAATGTCAGGCATTATTGGTGGTGAAACCGTATTGTTAGGAATGTTGGCATTACCGCAGATGTTGCGTTTAGGGTATAACAAAAACCTTGCTATAGGTACGGTGGTTGCCGGCGGTGCATTAGGGACAATGGTACCTCCAAGCATTGTCTTAATTATTTATGGTATGACGGCAAACGTGTCTATTGGTGGACTATTTTTAGCTGCAATTCCTGCGTCAGTTTTATTATCTTTACTTTATATTTCCTATATTTTGTTATTATGTTATTTACGGCCAAATTATGGACCAGCAATGGCTGCAAGTGAAAGGCAGGCATTAACAAAAAAAGATATTAAGAAAATTATTCACGATATTGCTATTCCTGTAGCAATTGCCACTTGGATTTTAGGCAGTATTTATGGTGGGATTGCTTCTATTACAGAGTCTGCTTGTATTGGTGTAGTGGGTGTTATTCTAGCGGCTTTTTATCGCAAAGAGTTGAACTTCACGATTATTAAGGAATCGCTTAAACATACAATTAATACTGTTGGAATGATTATTTGGGTAGGTATCGGAGCAACAATGATCATTGGCATTTATAATCTAATGGGAGGAGATCGTTTTATTTCAGGTTTATTTGCCAGTTTGAATGCTCCGCCGATTTATACCATTATCATTATGATGATTATCTTATTGATTTTAGGAATGTTCTTGGACTGGATTGGTGTAGCAATGTTAACAATGCCTATTTTTGTTCCGATTATTACTGCACTTGGCTATGATCCGATTTGGTTTGGTGTTTTATTTTGCGTAAATATGCAAGTGTCATTCCTTAGCCCTCCATTCGGACCGGCAGCATTTTATCTTAAAAGTGTAGCTCCGGAAGGCGTGGAATTAACAGATATTTTTAAATCTGTCTGGCCATTTATTAGCTTACAAATTTTAGTTCTGATTTTACTATTAGCTTTTCCCGAAATTACCTCATTATTTCTTTAATCTTATAAAAGTTCTTCCTTTAATAAAGGGAGAACTTGTTCGCCTATTTTCTGATAGATATTTCAGAGAGTACGGGATAGTTATAACGAGTATTAAATATTCGACTTTTCATTCCATATAATGAGCGACTTTATGTCCAAATAAATTTAAGGAATTATATAAAATGTTAGTTTATTTCTGTGTAATTTTATAAGTGTAAAGTTGTTGGTTGTAAAATTACGCATCTATTTTGGATACGAATATTTAATAGCTTCTTTAGTTCAGATTCAAG
>NZ_JTJP01000021.1:0-15182 GCF_001678575.1 Gallibacterium genomosp. 1 | reverse complement strand
TCCATTAATAATTCTCCTATGGATATGTTAATAGTATTGGAATAAAAAGAACAAAGTGATTTTATAGAAAATAATAGAAAAGGTAAATATAAAAATTAATAAAAGAATAATTAAATAATAAATATAATTTAAAAGAACTTGCTTTTTTTGTCACTTGTTGTATCTTTTAGCCACCTGAAGTAGAGGTGCGATTATTATAAGTAGCTTCTTTGAGCTGACAGCTTTGAGAAGAAGGGAAAGGAATAACCGCCGAAATCAATTAAGCGTCATCTTAATTGGTTGGGATCGTTGCCGAAAGGGACGATACTGTCATAGTATTATTTTTGTTTAACTATGGAGCGCTACGAGTTAAGGTGGTTAATCTTTTTTTATCCTTCCTTATTTGTGAATCCTTTTGAACACTCGCTAGACGCTTTTGCTTTTTATTAGGTTAGCGTTATGGAACTTACTGATTTTTCTTCTTCTGTGTGGTCGATTGTACCGCCATTATTAGCTTTAACATTAGCCATGCTAACAAGGCGTGTGCTTTTATCATTAACAACAGGGATTGTTGTTGGTGCATTAATGTTGACGAATGCCAATCCGCTTGATGCGGCAATTTATATTAAAAATAGTGTTTTATCATTAGTCTATGGTGAAGACGGTATTAATCATAATAATGTGAATATTATTATTTTTTTATTAGTGTTGGGTGCATTGACTTCATTACTAACTGTATCTGGAAGCAATCAGGCATTTGCTGCTTGGGCTCAAAGACATATTAAAAATAGACGTGGTGCAAAATTATTAACTGCGTGCTTGGTATTTTTTACTTTTATTGATGATTATTTCCATAGTTTAGCTGTGGGAGCAATTGCTCGTCCGGTAACTGATAAATTTAAAGTTTCTCGTGCAAAATTGGCCTATATTTTGGATTCAACCGCCGCACCAATGTGTGTATTGATGCCTATTTCAAGTTGGGGTGCTTATATTATGACGCTTGTTGCTGGATTATTAGCAACACATTCAATTACAGAGTATTCGCCGATGGGGGCATTTGTGGCAATGAGTGCGATGAACTATTATGCAATATTTGCCATTATCACTGTCTTTTTCGTTGCTTATTTCTCTTTTGATATTGGCTCAATGGCTCGCCACGAAAATCAAGCATTACAGGCAGAGCATAACAGTGAACAACAAGATGAAGAAGTTGTTAAAGGGCGAGTTAGTGCTTTAATCGTACCAATTTTAGTTTTAATTGCCGGTACAGTGTCAATGATGATGTATACTGGATATCAAGCATTAGCGGAAAATGGGCAGTCTTTTTCAGTTTTAGGGGCATTTGAAAACACGACTGTTGGTATTTCGCTGGTTGTTGGTAGTTTAATTTCTTTTGTCGTTGCTTCGTTATTTGTATTCAATACCATCAGTTTTACTGACTATATTAAAGCTATTCTTCTTGGTTTTAAATCAATGTCCGGTGCAATTACTATTCTCTTTTTTGCTTGGACAATTAATACTATCGTTGGTGATGTTAATACTGGAAAATATTTGGCTAGCCTTGTCAGTGGCAATATGATGACACAATTATTGCCTGCATTATTATTCCTTCTTGCCATTATTATGGCTTTCTCTACTGGGACAAGTTGGGGGACATTCGGAATTATGCTACCAATTGCAGCAGCAATGGCAGCAAATGCCGATCCTGCATTAATGTTGCCTTGTTTATCAGCTGTAATGGCGGGCGCTGTGTGTGGTGACCACTGCTCACCAGTATCCGACACTACAATCTTGTCTTCTACTGGCGCAGCTTGTAACCATATTGACCATGTTACAACACAATTGCCTTACGCAGCAGTAGTTGCAGTTGCTTCATTTGCTGGTTATATCGGGGTAGGTTTTACAGATTCAGCCATTTTAGGTTTTGTAATAACTGCTGTTGCGTTGACGATTTTACTTTTCATTTTTAGATCTCAACGGAAAATTTCAAAATAAATTAAATAAAAATTATATTTTATAAAATACGGCTTTATGCCGTATTTTTTTTGATTTTTTCTAAAATCATTTTATTTTTTTCTTTAAAATGCTGCTTGTTTAGCATTAACTTCTAAAATTATTCTCATTTGTCGATATGTGTTGCTATAGACAAAGTTAAAAATATGCAGTAAAACTAAATCACAACATCAATAAAACAAGAAAATGGAGAAGGATATGAAAAAATTATCTGGTGCGGAAATGGTCGTTCAATCATTACGAGATCAGGGTGTGGAATATTTATTTGGTTATCCCGGTGGTTCGGTGCTAGATATTTATGATGCTATTCATCAACTTGGCGGTATTGAACATATTTTAGTACGTCACGAGCAGGGGGCTGTCCATATGGCAGATGGTTATGCACGTTCCACTGGTAAAGTCGGTTGCGTTTTAATTACATCCGGCCCCGGTGCAACCAATACCATTACTGGAATTGCTACAGCTTATATGGATTCTGTTCCATTAGTTGTGCTATCCGGGCAAGTAATGGGAAATTTAATCGGCAGCGATGCATTCCAAGAGTGTGATATGGTCGGTATTTCTCGTCCGGTGGTAAAACATAGCTTTTTAGTGAAGAAAGCAGAAGATATTCCTTATATTATGAAAAAAGCATTTTATATTGCTTCAACTGGTAGACCTGGCCCAGTTGTTATTGATTTACCGAAAGATGTACTTAATCCGGCAGTCAAATATAATTACAGTTATCCGGAAGAGGTACACTTGCGTTCCTATAATCCGACTTTACAAGGACATAAAGGACAAATTAAGAAAGCACTTAAAGCTATTCAAATTGCCAAGCGTCCTGTTTTGTTTATTGGTGGTGGGGTGATCACTTCAAATTGTACTGAAGAAGTAACTCAATTTGCACACAATTTAAACCTTCCAGTGACTGCATCTTTAATGGGCTTAGGTGGTTTCCCTGGTGATGATAAACAATTCCTTGGAATGCTTGGTATGCACGGGACATATGAAGCAAATAATGCAATGCATCAGAGTGATCTAATTATTGGTATCGGAGTACGTTTTGATGACCGAACTACCAATAACTTGGCAAAATATTGCCCTTATGCTCAAGTGATTCATATTGATATTGATCCAACTTCAATTTCAAAAAATGTTATTGCTAATATTCCAATTGTAGGTGATGCGAAAACGGTATTAGATGAATTTTTAACTTTGTTGACAGAAGAGGATATTGCGAAAGCACAACAATGGTTATCTGATTGGTGGCAACAAATTGAACAATGGCGAGAAAAACATTGCTTAAATTATGAAAAAAATAGTGAAGTAATTAAACCGCAGCAGGTTATTGAAACACTTTATAAATTAACTAAAGGAGAAGCTTATATTGCTTCAGATGTAGGGCAACATCAAATGTTTGCAGCATTGCATTATCCTTTTGCTAAACCGCGTCGTTGGATCAATTCAGGAGGATTGGGAACAATGGGTTTTGGTTTGCCGGCAGCATTAGGGGTGAAATTGGCACATCCTGAAGCAAGCGTTGTCTGTGTGACCGGTGATGGCAGTATTCAAATGAATATTCAAGAACTTTCAACGGCAAAACAGTACGGAATACCAATAGTGATTGTTAGTTTAAATAACCGTTTCTTGGGAATGGTAAAACAATGGCAGGATATTATTTATGCTGGACGTCATTCACAATCTTATATGGATTCATTACCTGATTTTGTAAAATTGGCTGAGGCTTATGGACATATTGGAATAAGAATTGAACATCCTGACGAATTGGAAACTAAATTAGCGGAAGCATTGGCAATTAAGGATAAAGTGGTATTTGTCGATATTCGTGTTGACGAAACTGAACACGTTTATCCAATGCAAATGCGTGGTGGTGCAATGAATGAAATGTATTTAAGCAAAACGGAGAGATCATAATGCGTAGAATTTTATCAGTATTATTAGAAAATGAGTCAGGTGCGTTATCTCGTGTCGTTGGATTGTTCTCACAACGTGCTTTTAATATCGAAAGTTTAACCGTTGCGCCGACAGATGATCCGACACTTTCCCGTATGACAATTGAAGCTTATGGTGATGAACAGGTATTGGAACAGATTGAAAAGCAATTACATAAATTAATCGATGTCTATCGCGTAATTAATCTAAGTGATGTCGAGCACGTGGAGAGAGAAGTATTGCTGATTAAAGTTAAAGCTCAAGGACAGGTGAGAGAAGAGGTAAAACGGATGGCAGATATTTATCGTGGACAGATTGTCGACGTTACGCCAAAAACTTATACCGTTCAGTTAAATGGTGATAGTGAAAAATTGAACGCTTTTATTAAAGCCTTAAAAGAAGAAACTTCCGTCATTGAAATTGTACGTTCCGGTTTAATTACGCTTTCGCGTGGCGAGAAAAATTGTCTACTATTGTAAAATACCTCAAGAAGAAAAATGTCGAGTATAATTAAAACTCGACATTTTTTATTCCTCTTTTTCTTCCTTCGCCGATAGAATTTGCTGTTGCAGTTGTGCCAACACTTCAGTTGGTTCTAATTCCAGAGCAATACAATATTGAATAAATTCAACAATATCCAAACATCTGTCGCCGGTTTCAATCTTTCCTATCAGCGAATAAATAACACCGAGCCTGTCGGATAAAACCCGTTGCGATAAACCTAATGTTTTACGTTTTTTAATAAAAAGTTCACGTAAAAACACCTGTTCCTGAGAATAAATAGATGATATTAATTTTTTCATTGCACCTATTTTAGGTTCGCTAATGAACCTGTTTTAGGTGCAAAATCAAAAATTAGGAGGAAATATGACTGATGCACTATCGCAAAAAACAAAGACTGGGTAACTGCGGCAATTATTGCCTGTATTTTTGCCGTTTTAGGCATTCTCTTTTTGGGAATGGTGTTTGTTCCTTTAGCTGCCATTATTGCGATAATCGGCACTATTTTTGCGATAAAAAGTAGAAATACGAAAGGGATATGTCTAAATATCCTAGTGTGGGTTTTAGTTTTCATTGGCTTAATCACTTCGCCGATGTTATTGGCATTGATCGGATTAGGCGGCGCAGGATTGCAATAGTAAGGAGGAAGAATAATGCGTAAATGTTATTCTTTTTTTTCTATTTTAGTATTAAGTGGCTGTGGTATGGTCGGCAATACAGTGATTTCTGATGCTGTTTGTTCCGGAACAACAGGAAATAAAAAACGCTCTTGTAATGCGTTAGAAAAAGCGGCAAATCGCTGCTGATACGGCATAAAGGATTGAATAAACAAATTCGATCCTTTCAATAAATGTCTAATTCTATTATTGCTATTATCGTCAATCAGTTTCGTTATCCGAACTTCTCAATTTTTTCTCATAATTTAATTAATCACCTTATCTGCTGTTTTTTATTGATAAATCAGCTGATAAAAAAAGGGAAACGGTGATGTTTCCCTTTTTCAGTTTTAGCAATTAATCACAAATCACTTTAACAGCTAAACCACCCTGAGAAGTTTCTCGATATTTGGCATTCATATCTTTGCCAGTTTCATACATTGTTTCAATTACTTTATCTAATGTTACTCGTGGCTGTGTGTTACGACGTAACGCCATTCTGCTAGCATTTATTGCTTTTACGGAGGCAATTGCATTACGCTCAATACAAGGTACTTGTACCTGACCACCGACCGGATCACAGGTTAGTCCAAGGTTATGTTCCATTGCAATTTCCGCTGCCATACAGACTTGTTCCGGTGTCCCACCTAAAATCTCTGTTAAGCCGGCTGCCGCCATTGAACAGGCAACACCAACCTCACCTTGGCATCCCACTTCAGCCCCCGAAATTGAAGCATTCATTTTATAAAGTGAACCGATAGCACTGGTTGTTAATAAATAACAATCACGCACTTCATCACTAATTGGTGCAATAAATTTTTGATAATAGGCAAGTACTGCAGGTACAATACCGCAAGCACCATTCGTTGGTGCTGTAACAACACGACCGCCGGCAGCATTTTCCTCATTTACTGCTAAAGCATACATATTAATCCAGTCAATTACTTTCATTGGGTCATTTGATAATGAATTATTAGCTTCCAATAAGCGACGTAATCCAGCAGCACGGCGAGGCACCTTCAATGGACCGGGCAATAAACCATCTGTATGCAATCCGTGTTGGATACATTCCTGCATTGTTTGCCAAACTTTGGCAAGATGTGCCTCCAATTCCGTTTTTCTATGTAACGCTAATTCATTACGTAACATAATGCCGGAAATAGCTAGTCCGTTTTCTTGGCAGTGATGAATTAAATCGGCAGCACTTTGATAAGGGAAGGGGACTTGTTGCTCAGAAGATTGTTCTTGGTGAAAATGTGCTTTATCAACAATGAAGCCACCGCCAATAGAGTAATATGTATTGCTGTAAAGGCATTCATCTTGATGATAGGCACTGATTGTCATACCATTTTCATGCAATGGCAAAAAAGTAGAATGAAATTGCATATCTTGATAAAAATCAAAAGCAATTTCGTGCTGAGCTAATGCCAGTGGAAACCGTTTCTGTTTTTTAATCTGATCAATAAAGAGAGGAATGTGATCAATATCCACATTATCAGGCAAGTATCCTGCTAAGCCGAGAATAATGGCTGTGTCGGTATTATGTCCGCGACCGGTCATAGAAAGCGAACCATAGACATCAATATGCAACCGGGTAACTTGCTCTAATTGCTGTTGTTTTACTAAATGATCAATAAATTCTTTACCGGCTTTCATTGGACCGACAGTATGAGAACTTGATGGCCCTATGCCGATTTTATACATATCAAACACACTAATCATAATACGCTCTAATTTTTTATTATTCTGATAAATATAGCCTTAGGTCATTAACCTAAGGCAAAGGATGTAAATTTTAATGTTTCAATCTACAAAGATAAAGTGTCACTTTGATTCAGAAGAGGTTACCTATCTCAAATTAAAAACATTCTATTGTCTTGAGCGGTGAGGCTTCAACTATTTAGAAAGCCTTATGCTACGAGATTATAGACAATATTTGAAATAGCGATTAATCCCATTACTACTACAAAAACATTACTCAATTTACCGCTGTAACGTTTCATTGCCGGAATATGTTTAATCGCATACATCGGCATAATGAATAAAATCATTGCAATAATAGGACCACCTAGAGATTCAATTAAACCTAATATACTTGGATTGATAATAGCTACACCCCACAATGACAATAAGAAAAAGAGTGCTGAAATAAGGTTCAAACGGCGATGATTAATATTGGTGGAATGTTGATTCTCTCCTTTCATTTTGAGAAATAGCCCCTGTAAACCCTCTCTTGCTCCCATATAATGACCGAAAAATGAACTGGTAATCGCTAAAAAGGCAACCAAAGGACCAAGATAGGAGATATAAGGATTATCAAATTTATTGGCAAGGAAAGAGAGAATAGCAATATTTTGTTCTTTGGCTAATAACAAATCTTCCGGCGTTAAGGTTAAAACGCAACTAAAAACAAAGAACATCACAAACACTAATAAAATGGTAGCTGTGCCTTTTAATGTCTTGCTAGCGTGTTGTTCTGTAGTAGTGAAAGATTTATATTGACGCTGTTGTGAAAGAACAAAGGAAGAAATGGCTGGAGAGTGATTAAATGAAAAAACCAATACTGGAATGGTAATCCATAACGTTAACAAAAATTGCTTACCACTAGGTATTTCTTGCAACATACTGGTGTTCCATTCCGGAATAAGATAGATTGATAAAGCAAAAAGAATAAATACAAGAGGATAAACCAACCATTCGGTGACTTTCAATACTACTTTTTCACCTAATAAGAAAATACCGATTAGGCTGCTGATCAAAATCAATGAAAGAAAAACTCTTGATGGTGAAGCCATTCCTAATTGATTTACTATAAATGAATCAACCGTATTGGTAATGCCATTACCATAAATTAGAAGAATAGGGAAAATTGCAAAGAAATAGAGGAGGGTGATTAATTTGCCAGCCGTTTTACCAAAATGTTCCTCCACTACTTCAGTTATATCACTGCCCGGCTTACTAGAAGATAGAACAAATCGAGCTAGTCCACGATGAGCAAAATAAGTCATTGGTCCAACTATTATTGTCATAATAACTAATGGCCAAAAGCCACCTGCACCGGCATTAATAGGTAAAAATAAGACGCCTGCGCCTACAGCAGTACCGAATAAATTTAAAACCCACGCCAGATCAAATTTATTCCAAATATGGGATTTTGGACAAGATTGTTCTATTGAGGAATTTAAAGTTTGCTCATTTAACATACACACACCTTAATTTATTAATTGATTAATAATAATTTTTTCGGCGCTATAATAGATAAGGTGTTTTTTGAATTCAAAACTTAATAAAAAAAATGTTCAAGAATGTGATCCACTTCGAAAAAAACGTTTCGATGAATTACATTTTTGAAACATTGTGTTGATAAATCAATCAGATAATGATTAAAAATTACTCTTTGGCAAATTGTTGATATTCAGATAAAAAGTGTTCAAAATCCTCCAATCCACAAATCGCCATATTTTCTTCATCATAAAATTGAAGATCATCTTCTAAAATTTCATCTGAATTTTCTTCAGAAAAGAGAATATTGGCTTTAATCAACACTTCATCGTGATTAATATGAATGGAAAATTCTTTTCCTGGGATAATTTTATCAATACCATAAGGGGCAGAATGACTCGCTTTTATCAATGTCATTAATTCAGCAATTTTTTTCAGATTGCCACGAATTTCACTATTTGCCCAACGAGCAATAGCTTCGTGTTCCATTGAACAGCTAACATTAATTGTATTTTGATCAATTCGATAGAATTGAAATTCCATTTTATGCCCCCTTAATAAGAAAAGAAGGCTATGCTCTGATAGCCTTTTTAAATTAGATGCTGAAAGATGAACCGCAACCGCAGGTTGTTGTCGCATTTGGATTATCAACAACAAAACGTGAACCTTCCAATCCTTCGGTATAATCTACTGTTCCCCCAATTAAGTATTGTAAGCTCATTGGGTCAACCACCAAAGTCACGCCTGAATTTTCAATAGTAAGATCGCCTTCATTCACATTTTCATCAAAAGTAAATCCATATTGGAAACCGCTGCAACCGCCACCGGTAATATAAACACGTAATTTGAGATTTGGATTATCTTCGCCTTCAATTAAAAATTTTACTTTACGTGCTGCCGCATCGGTAAAAGTTAGCGGAATGGAAACATCATCACTCATTCTTGAACTCCTCATTGTTTTTTCATCATATAGTTACAAACTAAATAGTTATGATGAAGTGTAAATTATCTTAATAGTATGGCTATTATCTAATAACCTAGTAAATCGTTCAACAATTTCATTGAAAGGTTATTGATAACGTTGAAATAATGGTATTATAGCCATCGAAAAATTAAGAGTTTCAAATTGGAGAAAAAAATGACAATTCCATTAAGGACAGCAGAAGAAATCGAAAAATTGCGTATAGCCTGTAAGCTCGCTTCAGACGTATTAGTAATGATCGAACCCTATGTTAAAGCAGGGGTTACTACTGGCGAATTGGATCGTATTTGTCACGATTATATGGTAAATGAGCAAAAAGTGATTCCAGCCTGTTTAAATTATCACGGTTTTCCAAAATCAGTATGTATTTCAATTAATGAGGTAGTATGTCACGGTATTCCGAATGATGAAAAGAAATTAAAAGATGGTGATATTCTCAATATTGATGTAACTGTGATTAAAGATGGTTATTTCGGTGATAATTCTAAAATGTATATGGTTGGCGAACCACCGATTCGTAGTAAAAAGTTATGCGAAGTTACTCAACAATCACTCTATTTAGCATTGCGTACTGTTAAACCGGGTATTCGTTTAAACGAAATTGGTCGTGTTATTCAACAATATGTAGAAAAACAGGGGTTTTCTGTAGTTCGCGAATATTGCGGTCACGGTATTGGCACTGAGTTTCACAGTGATCCACAAGTTTTACATTATTATGCCGATGACGGTGGAGTGATTTTACAACCTGGAATGGTATTTACGATTGAACCGATGGTTAATGCTGGTAGAAAAGAGATTCGTTTGATGAGTGATGGTTGGACTGTTAAAACCAAAGATCGCAGTCATTCCGCACAGTATGAACATCAAATTGTCGTTACGGAAAATGGTTGTGAAGTGATGACCATTCGTGATGAGGAATTAAATGATATTCAAAGGATAATGATAAATAATTAAAAAAATTATAAAAAAAGCGACTATTTTTTAAAAAATAGTCGCTTTTTTGTTGAAAAAATAATATTGTTATAAATATAACAAATGATTTTTATACAGGAATCTTATGCAAAAGCTATTATTTACTCAAGATTTAACCAAAATACCCTTTACTCCCGCCAATGTTCGTCGATTCTTTACTGATTTAAAAGCAGCTGAAACGGAAAATTTTAGCCAAAATATTGATATTTATCATTTGATTAAACAGCGTAGTGACTTTTGTGATCAACTATTACTGATGTTATGGCATCATTTTCAGCTGGATTGTTATCCTGAATTGGTACTCATTGCTGTAGGTGGTTATGGGAGAAGAGAAATCTTCCCCCTATCAGACTTAGATTTTTTGATTTTATCTTCTCAAAACTTGAATAATCAGCAAGAGCAGCAGATAGCCAGTTTCGTACAGTTTCTTTGGGATTGTCATTTTGAGGTTGGTCATAGTATTCGTACTTTGTCGCAGTGTTTGGAAGAAGGGCGGAGCGACATCAGTATTGCGACTAATTTATTAGAATCACGATTTTTAATAGGAAATAAACTTCTATTCGAACAATTAATGCAACACATTTATCAGGATGATTTTTGGTCAATGCGTGATTTTTTTAGGGCAAAAGTAGCGGAAAAAAATGAACGTTATCAACGTTATCATAATACAGCATATAATTTGGAACCTGATCTTAAATATAGCCCCGGCGGACTACGTGATTTGCATTTACTTTATTGGGTAGCGTGGCGGCATTTCAAAGCGAAAAACCTAGATGATTTACTTCATTTAGGTTTTATTTATCCAGAAGAGCATCAAGTATTATTTGATTGTCAAACATTTCTATTTAAACTTCGTTATGCTTTGCACTTAGTAATTAAACGTTATGACAATCGTTTATTATTTGAACGACAGTTAAAAATTAGTGAAATGCTGGGCTATCAAGGTGTTGGTAATCAGGCAGTAGAAACAATGATGAAAGCTTATTTTCGCAATTCACAACAAATTATGCAGTTAAGTGAAGTGTTAATGCAGGATTATCAAGAGCAGTTTTTATGCCCAAGCTGTACAAAATCGGTAGAAAAAATTGCCATCAGCCCTGCCTTTTATTTAGTCAATAATAGCATTCAGTTACAATGTCACGATATATTTCAATCCAAGCCTGAAACAATGATAGAGCTTTTTTTACAGCTCTGTCATTATCCACAAAGTTATATCCATTCCAGTACATTACGGCAATTGCGTCTTGCATTATTGAACTACAAAGGCTATTTAAGTGAGTTACCGCAGGCAAGAACCTATTTTATTCAGATTCTACAACAGCCATATTGTATTACCAGAGCATTCGCACTGATGCACCGTTATGGCGTATTGAAAACTTATTTACGGGAATGGAAGCATATTGTAGGTTTAATGCAATTTGATCTGTTTCATTCTTATACTGTTGATGAACACACCGTTCGCTTATTACTTAAATTGGAAAATTTTGCTAACGAAACGAGTGTTGAGTCATATCCTTTATGCCACAAAATATTTTTAACCTTAACAAAACGTCCTCAACTTTATCTTGCCGCTTTATTTCACGATATCGCTAAAGGTCGTTCCGGAGATCACGCTGAATTGGGTGCGATTGATATGTATGATTTTGCGATTAAACATAATTTTAGTGAGCAAGATGCAGAATTTATGGCGTGGTTGGTATTATCACATCTACAAATGTCAATTGTTGCACAAAGAAGAGATATTCACGATCCAGCGGAAATTAGTCATTTTGCTAAAATTGTTAATAATAAAACACGATTGGATTATCTACTTTGTTTAACGGTAGCGGATATTTGTGCAACTAATGAAACTCTGTGGAATAGTTGGAAGAAAACATTATTAACAACTCTTTATCATTACACTAGACAGCAGTTAGAACAAGGCATTTCCGTACCTCTAAATTATAGTATTCAAATCTTGCAGAATAGAATTAAAGCACTTGATATAATGCAACCGATGCTGGAAAAATATCAAATTAAAGTGAATGATGTGAATCAATTGTGGCAACGTTGTCCTCAAGAATATTTTTTACGCAATACTTCAAAACAGCTGGCGTGGCACGCTGAATATCTGTGCCAAATTGACGATTTAAGTAATGAAATTGTGGTTTTGGTTAGTAGCCGATTTTCTCGTGGTGCAACGGAGATTTTTATTTATTGTACTGATCAGCCTCAACTTTTTAATAAAGTCGTAAGAACATTAGATGCGAAAAATTTAAGTATTCATGATGCACAGATTATCACTGCAAAAAGTGGAGAAGTATTCGATAGTTTTATTGTTACAGAAAACGATGGTAGTGCATTACGTAAACCAAGAAGAGATGAAATTGCTCAGGTTTTAAAAGCGGTATTAAAAGGCGAAAAGCGTGTGCCGACTGCGGCTGCACGTCGAAGCAGTAAATTACAACACTTTAGTGTACCACTTGAAATACGTTTCTTAAATATTGAAAAAATTGAGCAGACCGAGCTGGAATTAATTACTAAGGATAGTGCAGGATTGCTTGCGATTATCAGTGATATTTTTACACAACAGCAATTAATACTATCCAATGCCAAAATTACAACAAATGGGGAAAGGGTAGAAGATTTCTTTATTCTCACCAATGAAAAAGGCGTTGCTTTGTCTGCAGAGGAGAGAAGACTATTACAGCTAAAATTAGAAGCTGGACTTAATTAATATTAATGATGGGAAATAAACAAACCCATCATTTTTGCTTAAATATCCGGTTGCTTAATTTGTAATAGCGTTCCTTTCCCATTAGTGTAGTTGATCTCCACTAAAGTGGCGGTATGAAAAGCAATTGATTGGGTCACACCTAAAGCCTGTACAATGTCATCGACCAACGGCAAATGTGAAATAAGCAACACATTTTTTATGCCGTCTTTGGCTAACGTATCCAAATAATCTGCAACTATATAAGCATTACCGTAAGGCGTTAAGTTATCCCAATTTTCCCCATTTTCTGCGATGTTTAATGCTTTACAAACCTGTCGGTATGTTTGTTGCGCACGGAGATAGGGGCTGACCAACATAAAATCAGGCTGCCACCCTTGTTGTTGTAACCATTCGCCTTGTTGTTGCACCTGTTCTTGACCGCGTGTAGTTAAGGGGCGTTCTTTATCGCTGGTGGCATAAAAACTAGCTTCGCCGTGACGCATAATAAATATATGCATAAATTTCCTACCTATATCAAGTGATTAAGAAAAATTTACTTAGCCTGATCTCGCATTACACAGAAAATCAGCGTATAATGCACGACCGTTTTATTATAGGTGTTTGACAAAAAAAGCGCCATTCCTCAATAAATTAGTTTTTATATTTTTTAAGTAATGTTGTTATCTTATGGAGCAATTCATGTCTAGAAGACTAAGAAGAACGAAAATTGTTACAACCTTAGGTCCGGCGACTGATAAAGGCAATAATTTAGAAAAAATTATTGCTGCCGGAGCAAATGTGGTGCGAATGAACTTTTCTCATGGTACTGCAGAAGATCATATTAACCGTGCCGCAAAAGTACGTGAAGTTGCGAAAAAATTGGGAAAACAGGTTGCCATTCTTGGTGATTTACAAGGACCAAAAATTCGAGTTTCTACTTTTAAAGATGGTAAAATCTTTCTAAATGTTGGTGATAAATTTGTACTGGATGCTGAATTACCGAAAGGTGAGGGTACTCAGGAATCTGTTGGCTTAGATTATAAAAATTTACCGAAAGATGTTGTCCCAGGCGATATTTTATTATTGGATGATGGGCGAGTTCAGTTGAAGGTTTTATCAACTGAAGGCGAAAAAGTGTATACTGAAGTAACTGTAGGTGGGCCTCTTTCTAATAATAAAGGTATCAATAAATTAGGTGGTGGATTATCTGCAGATGCACTAACCGAAAAAGATAAAGCGGATATTTTAACTGCTGCAAAAATTGGTGTGGACTATCTAGCAGTTTCATTCCCTCGCTCTGGAGAAGATATTGAATATGCACGTAAATTAGCAATTGAAGCGGGATTAAATGCAAAAATTGTGGCAAAGGTAGAGCGTGCAGAAACCGTGTCAACAGCAGAATCAATTGATGATATTATCAAAGCTTCAGATGTTATTATGGTTGCTCGTGGTGATTTAGGGGTTGAAATAGGTGATCCTGAATTGGTTGGTGTACAGAAAAAATTGATTCGCCGTTCTCGTCAATTAAATAAAGTAGTTATTACTGCGACTCAAATGATGGAATCAATGATCAGTAATCCTATGCCGACTCGTGCAGAAGTAATGGACGTTGCTAATGCAGTATTGGATGGAACCGATGCAGTAATGCTGTCTGCAGAAACAGCAGCTGGGCAATACCCATCAGAAACCGTTGCAGCAATGGCTAAGGTATGCCTAGGCGCAGAAAAAATGCCAAGTATTAATGTCTCTCGTCATCGTATGGATGTTGAATTTGGTTCAATTGAAGAAGCAGTTGCTATGTCTGCAATGTACGCAGCAAACCATATGAAAGGAACCGCTGCCATTATTGCAATGACTAGTACAGGACGTACTGCACGTTTAATGTCACGTATCAGTTCCGGTTTGCCTATTTTTGCACTTTCCCGTAATCAAAGTGCATTAAATCTTTGTGCATTATATCGTGGTGTAGTGCCGGTTTATTTTGAAGAGATGAGCCGTACTGTTGAAGGTGCACGAATAGCAATAAAATTATTAAAAGAAAAAGGTTATTTAGTGTCTGGTGATCTAGTATTATTAACACAAGGGGATGAATTCGTTTCTGGTGGCACCAACACTTGCCGTACTCTGGTTGTAGACTAATTTTTTAATAAAAACTTCAAACAATTAATCTGTATCCCATAAGCTGGAATCATTCTAACATAAAGGGATACGGATTTTTTGGCATAGT
>NZ_JTJP01000020.1:0-27300 GCF_001678575.1 Gallibacterium genomosp. 1 | reverse complement strand
GGGGTCAGATCAAAAAGTGGTGGTTTTTTATTGGGAAAATTAGCTGTTGCAGCTTTCACAAGCAGCAGTAAACATCCACACTAATTTTTCTTGCTCTTTGATGTAGTCGCTCATTTGTGAAGCGGTGCCTTCATCATCCGCATCAGCGGCTAACGCCAAAATTTCACGTTGCTGTTTTAACAAGGTTTTGAAACCGCTTAATGTGCCACTCAAACAGTCTTGCGCCGCACTTACGCCTGTATGTTCTTCAATTAAAGACTTAGTTAAATACTCACTGAACGCATTGCTTGGGGTGTAGCCTAAAGTCAAAATACGCTCTGCAATTTCATCAACTTTCACCACTAAATCATCATAAATTTCTTCAAATTTTGCGTGTAATTCAAAGAAGTTTACCCCTTTAATGTTCCAGTGATAACCGCGCACGTTCATATAAAATACCTGATAAGTCGCAAGTAAGTTATTGAGTTCTTGTGCTAATTTTTCTGAAGTGGCTTTGTTTAAACCGATATTTGTTGCCATAATATGTTCTCCTCTGTTTTGTTGGGAACATAATAGAGATTAATTTCTTACAGATAAAATGGATATAAATGATAGATTTGATAGTTTAAAACTATACATAATTAACATTTCAATAGCTTTAAACTTTCAACCAATTTAAAATTACTACCTTACCATATTCCGAAATATAAGATTCTGGATGAAATTGAACACCGTAAATTGATAAATTTCGATGCTGAACTGCCATAATAACGCCCTCATCATCAATTGCGGTAATTTCTAATTCTGATGGGAAATTCTCTGCAGAAATTGCCCACGAATGATAAAGTCCTATTTTAAATTTATCCGGCAAATCGCTAAATAATAAAGAATTGGGTTTTGTTATTCTGATTTGTTTCGCCTGCCCGTGTCGCACCTGCGGCAAATTATACAAGGTTGCGCCAAAAAACTGGCACAAGGTTTGATGCCCAAGGCAAACACCCAAAATTGATTTGCGATGCTGATAGCGTTCCAGCATCGCAAACAGTTGTGGATAAGCATTCGGCACATCAGGACCGGGGGAAATCAAAATATGGCTGAAATTGTCCACTTCATCAAGGTTTAGCTGTTCCACATTCACCACAGAAAACGGCCCGTCAAATTGACGAATTAAATCCACTAAATTATAGGTAAAAGAATCGTGATTATTGATAATTAATAAATTTGTGTTCATCTCAGGGATTCACTACAATGACCAAAATGTTTGTTATCTTACTTGATTCATCGCCCTTATGCCATTTAATCACTTTGTGCAACAAGCCAACCGTTTAGGTACGCAACGCACGCCCTTTTTCTTTTTGATTGATTTTGAACAGCAAAAGCCTATCATTTGCCCTCTTACACAATGTGCAGAGCAAGGCATTTGGTTTGAATTTGCCAGCCAAAATAATCTTGCAACGGCACAAAAAGCTCCCCCTAAACAGCCCTTTAAGCTAGAAAAATTTCCCATTGATTTCGCCACTTATCAGCAAAGTTTTGAAATTGTGCAACAGGCGTTACAGCAAGGAAATTCCTATTTGCTTAATCTCACTTACGCCACGCCAATTGCAATAAATTACGATCTCAATACGCTGTTTTATGCCACACAAGCGAAATATAAACTCTTGTTTAAAAACGAGTTTGTCTGTTTTTCCCCAGAGCCTTTCGTGATAATCGCGCATAACCAAATTTTCACTTACCCAATGAAAGGCACAATTAACGCCAACTTGCCTGATGCAGAAAATCAATTACTCAATTGCGAAAAAGAGCAACGGGAACATTACACCATTGTGGATTTAATGCGCAATGATCTGGCTATCGTAGGACAGAATGTGCAAGTGAAGCGTTTTCGTTATTTAGAAAAGATTTTCACCGAACGTGGTGCGATCTGGCAGACAAGTTCTGAAATTTGCGCCGATCTTAAGGAAAACTGGCAAGCCAACATCGGCACAATGCTCAGCCAGCTTTTACCCGCAGGCTCAATCAGCGGTGCGCCGAAAGAAAAAACCGTTGCCACCATTCAACAAGCGGAATTAGCACCTCGGGGTTATTACACTGGCGTGTTTGGTATTTTTAACGGCGAAAGCCTAGAAAGTGCGGTGGCCATTCGCTTTATTTCTCAGCAAAACGGAAGCTATGCTTTCCACAGTGGCGGCGGCATCACCATTCAAAGCCGAGCGGAGCAAGAATACCAAGAATTGTTAGAGAAAATTTATGTCCCACTTAAATTTCAGCAAGGAACAAAATAATGGATTTTCCCCTATTTGAAACCCTGTGCATTGAAAATGGGCAAGTGCAAAATCTTGCCCTGCACCAACAGCGTTATGAAAACAGCCTGCGTGAATTTTATGCAGGGCAACCTTATAACATTTTTTCCCTCGCAAAAATACTGCAAAAAAACACCGCTCTTTGGGCAAATCTTCAAAGCCCGATTATCCGTTGCCGTATCGACTACAACGCTACACAATATCACCTGCAATGTTTTCCCTATCAACGTAAAAACTACCAACGCTTCCAGCCTGTGATTTGTGATGACATTGACTACCATCTGAAATACAGCGACCGTGCCATTTTCAAAGAATTGCTAAAACAAAAAGGCGATTGCGATGAAATCATTATCGTAAAACAAGGCAAAATCACCGATTGCACCATCGGCAATCTCATACTGCGCCAAGGCTCACAATGGTTTACCCCAGACAGTCCACTATTAATTGGCACCCAACGCACAAAACTATTACAAGAAAATAAAATTATTGAGATAAAAATCTCAATATCAGACTTGCCTCTATATGAAGAAATACGATTAATAAATGCGCTAAATCCACTATAAATCAAATTTTGATACAAACAACATAACATCTAAACCAGTTCTTATTTTTCATACTGTTATATATTTATTATCCGTTAGCTTTAATGTATTTAAATATTATTTTTCAAAAATAAGATCTCAATCACACTTTTTTAAAAGAAATAAATTGAAAATAACATTATTAACATTAGTATAACAATAGAAATCCCACTTATTTAGCGAGGTTATTTTATGCAATTATTTTTGAGCATTTTTCCTATTGTTCTTCTGATCTATTTAATGGTAAAACGCAATGCATTACCTTCTTACGTGGCTCTTCCTTGGATAGCTGTTGTTGTTTTAATCATACAGTTTATTTTCTTTGGAACAGATATTTCTACAGTAAGTGCAAATATTGCATCAGCATTGATTGCAGTTCAAACACCAATTACTGTGATTTTTGGTGCGATTTTATTCAACCATTTTTCTGAAGTTTCAGGTGTTACTAATACATTGCGCAAATGGTTGGCGAATATTAATCCAAATCCTGTAGCACAAATTATGATTATTGGTTGGGCTTTCGCTTTTATGATTGAAGGTGCAAGTGGTTTTGGTACGCCGGCTGCTATTGCTGCCCCAATTCTTGCCGGATTAGGATTTGCTCCCTTAAAAGTTGCGATGCTCACTCTTGTAATGAATTCCGTTCCAGTTTCTTTCGGTGCAGTGGGAACACCAACTTGGTTCGGATTCGGTCCGTTAAATTTAACAGACACACAGATCCTAGAGATCGGTTCAATGACTGCAATTATTCACTCTGTTGCAGCATTAATTATCCCTTTAATGGCATTACGTTTAATCGTTGACTGGAAAGAAATCCGTCAAAATATTTTATTTATCTACATCAGCATTCTAGCTTGTGTCATTCCTTACTTTCTATTAGCACAAGTTAACTACGAATTTCCATCTTTAGTTGGTGGTGCAATCGGTTTGTTAATTTCAATTTTAATTGCTAATAAAGGCATTGGTTTAGCAAAAGCTGAAAACACTTTGGATGATAAAGCAGTCAGCTATAACCAAGTAATTAAGGCTCTATTGCCTACCGGTCTTCTTATTACCATTCTTATCATTACACGCTTACAGCAATTACCATTCAAAGCAATGATGAACGATGCAACTACTTGGTTTGGAATCCAATTAGGCTCACTTGGTTTGTTTGAAGTCAGCCACGGATTGATTTTCAGCTTAAAAAATATCTTCGGTACATCTGTTTCAGCAAGCTATAAGTTACTTTATGTTCCAGCATTAATTCCATTTGTGGTAACCGTGTTAATTTCTATTCCACTGTTTGCACTTTCTGCATCTAAAACCAAAGATATTTTTATGAGCAGCCTCAAACAGACTCGTAATCCATTCTTAGCATTGGTTGGCGCATTAATTATGGTTAATTTAATGTTAGTCGGTGGTGATAATTCAATGGTGAAAATTATTGGTAAGAGTTTCGCTGCTGCAACCGGAGAATATTGGACACTATTCGCCTCCTATTTAGGTGCAGTTGGTGCTTTCTTCTCAGGTTCAAATACAGTATCCAACCTCACTTTTGGTAGTGTTCAACTTTCTACAGCGGAATTGACCGGATTATCAGCGACACTTGTGCTTGCCTTACAATCTGTTGGTGGTGCAATGGGTAATATGGTTTGTATCAACAATATCGTTGCCGTATGTTCTGTGTTGAATATTACAAATAAAGAAGGAACAATTATTAAGAAAACTGTTGTTCCAATGATAGTGTACGGTATTATTGCAGCACTTGTTGCCACATTATTACTCAGTTAGCAAGACACGTTAATTACTTATTTTTAATCTCAACCGGCATTTTGTCGGTTGAGTCTGTCTTTAAATTGGAGTGCTTATGAAAGTTAATTTTTATGTAACTTGTATTGGTGATGCAGTAAAAGCAAATGTTGCCAAACAAAGTGTCTTATTATTAGAAAAACTCGGTTGTGAAATTCTCTTCTTAGAAAAACAAGGATGTTGTGGACAACCTGCAACTAATGGAGGTTTTATTAAAGATGCCATTCCCGGAATGAAAAATCTAATTGAAACCTTTGAAGTTAATGATTTTCCTATTATCGCTCCTGCCGGTTCTTGTGTTTATTCCATCAAAAATTATCCTGAATATCTTAAGGATGAACCAAAATGGGCAGAACGTGCGAAAAAAGTGGCTGATCGTTTTTATGACTTAACTGATTTTATTGTAAATCAACTGGGCATTACCAATGTTGGTGCCAAATTGCTTGGCAAAGCTGTTTATCACCCTTCTTGTAGCTTATTCCATAAACTTAACATCAAAGAAGAACCGCTAAAATTATTAGCAAATGTTGAAGGTCTTGAACTCCTTCCTATAAAAAATCAAACTACTTGCTGTGGCTTTGGTGGCACATTCTCTGTAAAGATGTCGCAAATATCGGGCGAAATGGTTAAAGAAAAAGCAAAACATATTCAAGAAGTAGAGCCAGATTATTTAATCGGTGCTGATGTAAGTTGCTTAATTAATATTGGCGGTCGTTTAAAACGCGAAGGCAGCTCAATAAAAGTACTACATATCGCTGAAGTATTAATGTCCAAATAGGAGCAAACAAATGACTATTCAGACAACAAATTTAGCTTTCAAAAAACACGTTGAAGAAGAATTAAATAATGAGATTATGCGTCAGGCTGTGGTTATGGCTCAGGAGCGTATTGGCGCTAATCGGCAAAAAATGGTCGATGATCTTGGACATTGGGAAGAATGGCGTGAACAAGCAAAAGAGATTAGAAATCACGTTTTAGAAAATCTAGATGCCTATCTTTATCAATTATCAGAAAAAGTAACTGCTAATGGTGGACACGTTTATTTTGCGCAAACGGCAGAAGAGGCTAATCACTATATTCAACAGCTTGCGTTGCAAAACAATGTGAAAAAAGTTGTTAAATCTAAATCAATGGTAACAGAAGAAATTGGCTTAAATCACGTTTTAGAAGCGGATGGTATTAAAGTGATTGAAAGCGATCTAGGTGAATATATTTTACAACTGGCTGGTGATAAACCCTCCCATATTGTAGTACCTGCCATTCACCGTGATAGATATCAAATTCGAGATATTCTAAAAGAAAAATTAGGCTATCAAGGCGATGCTACCCCTGAAGATATGACACTTTTTATCCGTGAAAAAATCCGTCACGATTTCTTAAGCGCAGATATGGGAATTAGTGGTTGTAATTTTGCTATTCCGGAAACCGGCAGCCTCTGCTTAGTTACCAATGAAGGGAATTTAAGAATGGTTACTACTGTTCCTAAAATTCACGTTGCCGTGATGGGAATGGAACGTATTGCACCGACTTTCCAAGAGGCGGAAATTCTAATTACAATGCTGGCTCGCAGTGCCGTTGGCGCCAAACTTACCAGTTACAACACTTGGCTTACAGGTCCTCGTCTTGCAGGTGAAACAGATGGTCCTGAGCAATTCCACCTTGTCATTTTAGATAATGGACGCTCAAAAGCATTAGGTTCAGAATTTAATGATGTTTTACGCTGTATCCGTTGTGGTGCTTGTTTAAATACTTGCCCCGTTTATCGCCAAATTGGCGGTCACAGTTATGGTTCTGTTTATCCCGGCCCTATCGGTTCAGTTCTCTCACCGCTTCTCGGTAATTATCAAGAATTCCACGATTTACCTTATGCTTGTTCACTTTGTACCGCTTGTAATCAGGTTTGTCCGGTAAAAATTCCATTAGCAAATCTGTTATTAAAACATCGTACGCATATTGCAGAACAAGGTTTAAATCCAACCGCAGAAAAAATCTCAGTTAAAGCCTTTACCTTTACCAATAGCCACCCTACATTATGGAAAGTCGGTATGAATATTGGTGCAAAAGTAATGAAAGCAACGATTAAAAATGGCAAAGCACCTTTAAATATTGGTGTCATCGGAGAGTGGACAAATACTCGAGATTTACCAGATGCCGATGGCGAAAGTTTCCGTAGCTGGTTCAAAAATAGAAATAATGGATAAGGAGTCTCTATGTTAGATCAACAAAATCGTTCACAATTTTTGTCCCAATTGGCAAAGCAGTTAGGGCGACCTCTTCGTACTGAAGTTGTTGGCACTTATCCTAAAGTTAATGATTATCCAGAAACCCGTTTTACCGATCTTTCTGAAAAAGAGCGTTATCAAGCATTTATCAATACTGCCAAAGATATGTTAGTAGATGTAGTATTATCTACAGCAAAAGAAGCACACACTGACATTATCAAAATTTGTGAAAAATATAACGGTGGTAATATTGTATTGAATAATGACGAACGTCTAAAACAATATCAGATCACTCAAGCAGTACAACAACAATACAATACCCATATTTGGGCTGAATCAAGTAACGAAAACCTTGAATTTAGCAAAAACGCAAATATTGGAATTGTGTTTGCAGAATATGGGCTAATTGAATCAGGCGGAATTGTACTTTATTCTTCACCGAATAATGGTCGTTCTGTTAGTTTATTACCTCCAATTTCTGTCGTTGTATTAAAACGTTCCACTATCCAACCACGCATTACTCAAATCGCAAAAGTGCTACATCAAAAAGCGGAGCAAGGCGAACGTATGCCATCTTGCATAAATATTATTTCCGGCCCCAGTGCAACGGCAGATATTGAATTAGTGAAAGTGGTTGGTGTTCACGGTCCAATAAAAGTAGTTTATTTATTGATTGATGATGTAGAAAAATAAATCCATTTCAAAAAGGCAGATTAACCAATCTGCCTCTCCAAAGGTGATATTACTCGTGGCAATGTGGTTTAGCAAAAGTACAAATGCAATGTTTTTTGGCAGCAATGATATAAAATCTTAAGAAGATAAAGGTAGCCTTGGTGTTATGAGCTGTATTGTATATTCTATTGGAAATAAAGGGCTTCATAACTTCCGATTCAAGTAATCAGATGATAAAGATAAGTGAAAAACAACATTGAGCTAATACTCCTGTTTTTTCTCAATTTTTCCTTTTTGAGTAGAGCCAATAATAAAAAACAAACCTACGATGAAATCATAGGTTTGTCAGCAATCTGAAGTTTATCAAATGATATACCTGATTTTATGTAAAAAATTGATTATAATCTATGAAATTTGGCTAAGATCATTAATGATAATGTCGTAATAACAATTGAGATCACAGCATACATATAAACACCATCCCACTGCCAAACATTTTTAATCATGACTACCGGAACTCCCGCCAATGCTGCCCCAACATAACTAAATAGACCTCTAAAACCCGTAACAGAACCCGCAGCATCTTTGTGCGTTACATCCAAACAGCCTACAGCAAATAACATATGTGGACCATATAATGCAAATCCCATAATAGCAAATAATCCAGCAGTCAAAACATAAGAACTATCTTGAACTACAGGAACCAAAATAATAGATGCACATAACATCAATGCAAACATCAAACCTGTCATCCAACGATTACTTCGAAATAAAAAATCTGATAAGTAACCTGCAATTAACCCACCAGCTAATCCACCAGCTTCAAACCAAGTAATAATTGAGTTAGCTTTCACTAAATCCCATCCCTGCACTTGAACATAATAAATTTGAGGCCAATCATTTAAAATTGTACGTGCAATATAAACACAGAGATCTCCAACTATAATGACCCAAACAAGCGGATTTTTTAAAATATATTTAAAGAAAATTTCCCAAAAGCCTAAATGAGATGGACTCGCTTTCACCTGAGCCATTTCAGAAGCATCATTCCGCCACTCTCCAACAGGGGGTAGGCCTTCTGAACCAGGGCGATCCTTAATAAATATTAAAGCCAAAATCCCCATAACAATTGAAATTACACCTGGTACATAGAAACCCATTTTCCAACTTCCACTTAACATTATTGCGTAACTAGTTAATAGTGGGGCTAAGCTACCACCGATATTATGAGCAGCTTCAACAATGGCCCACCAACGCCCACGTTCATTTTTTGAGAACCAAGAAGCCATAATTTTAGCCATCGGAGGAAAACTTGTTCCTTGCAGAATAGCATTCAATGCATACAAAATATAAAAAGCAGTGATACTGTCAGAAAAACCAAATAAGAGATTAATAACACCAATGCCGATCAGTGCAGGGCCAGTCATTGCTCTTGGATTTACTTTATCAACAACCATTCCTCCAACAAATTTCATTGAACCATAAAGAATGTAAAATAATGTTGACATCACTGCAAAATGCTCTGCCGTTAAAGCAGTTTGCTCAAGCATCATTGGTGCAGCTGCCGCAAAATTTTTTCGTGTTAAATAAAACACTGCATAAGAAAGAAAAACTGCGGTTACAATTTCTATTCTAAATTTACGATATACTCGATTAACTTCATTGGGACTTCTTGTAACTGGTATATCAGGCTGATTAAATAACCATTTTTTAATATTCATAAAAAATTCCTTATTTTGCTATTTGAAATAGAAGACCTTTGAATAACAACAAGATATTCAGCTCGTAAATAAAGAAAAAGTGAGAATAGCTACTGATTACTTCCCTTTCTCTATTCAATCAAATCATACTATAAATATTTTAGTCGTTGATACAACTGTTTAAATTTTTCATATTTGCTTCTATATTGCTGAAATTTTTGGTGATTCGGTAAATAACGAGCCTCCAGTTCAAGCGGGGGACAGAATGTAGCAACATCTTGTTCCGGATGCAATGCCATTTGTGCTAATTTAGCTGCACCAAGTGCTGGGCCGATATCGCCACCAACACGATACTCAAAGGTCATTCCACTAATATCGGCAAGCAGTTGTCGCCAAAAATGGCTTTTCGCACCGCCTCCAATCAACATAATATTATCTGCTTTAATACCGCTTTCGTGTAAAACCTCAATACCCTCCGTTAAGGCAAAACTCACCCCTTCCACTACTGCTCTTGCCATTTCTGCTTGTGTGGTATCGTGATGCAATCCCCAAAAAACGCCACTAGCATAAGGATCATTATGTGGTGTTCTCTCTCCGGAAAGATAAGGTAAAAATAAAACCTGTTTACTGCTTTCCGCCCGTTCTGCCAAAGCGAAAAATTCAGCAATATCATTGATACCTAATGCTTTATTCGCCCAATCAATACAGGAAGCAGCACTTAACAGCACTGACATTAAATGCCAACGATTCGGTAAGGCGTGACAAAAACTATGTACCGCTTTTGCCGGATTACTTAAAAAGCTGTCGGTAACAACAAAATAAACACCGGATGTACCTAATGACAACATCGCTTGTCCCGATTTATGTAGACCTACACCAATCGCTCCAGCTGCATTATCGCCACCGCCGGCAACAACCGGTACTGATTGCATATTCCATTGTTGTGCCAATTCAGGCAATAGATAACCACTAATTTCATTACCCTCTTGCAATTTAGGCATCTGTTGTTCGCTAAGATGACACGCCGATAATAAAGCCTCACTCCATTTACGCGCCCCGACATCCAACCACATTGTGCCTGCCACATCAGACATATCACTCACATATTCACCAGTAAGTAAAAGACGTAAATAATCTTTTGGTAACAATACTTTAGCAATCTTATTGAAAACTTCCGATTCGTTTTTTTCAATCCATTTTAATTTAGGTGCAGTAAATCCCGGCATCATCAAATTTCCAGTGATTTGGCGGGAATTCGGTACGGCTTGTTCTAATTCCTGACACTCAACAAAACTTCGTCCGTCATTCCATAAAATAGCCGGATATAATACTTGATCATTCTGATCCAACATTACTGCGCCGTGCATTTGTCCGGTTAATCCGATAGCCTTGATAACAGAAAGATCTTGCTGTTGTGATAATTGTGTTAAACACTGTTGCAACGCCTGCCACCAATCTTCCGGATCCTGTTCTGACCATAGTGGCTGACGGCGAGTTACAGTTAATGCGGCTGAAGTGGTCGCAATAATTTGTTGATGTTCATTCAGTAATACTACTTTGATACCAGATGTCCCTAAATCAATGCCGAGATACATAATCGCCCCCTAATACCGTTTTTATTTAACTAAAAAAATTAAGGGTACGATAAAAAGTACCCTTAATTCCTAATCTATTTATAAATATATGAATTTACAATATTTTCTAACATTTCTTGACGACCTGAAACTGGTTTTGGTGCAATTTCATTGTTCATTATGTATCCAGCAAGATCTGCTAATGAAAGTTTACCTTTAAGAATATCCTGACCGAATTGAGTATTCCATCCGGCATAACGTTCATCTTTTAATACTTGTAAACGATCATTTTCAATCATATCCGCTGCAATCAATAGTGAATGAGCCAACACATCAATTCCACCAATATGTGCGTGCATTAAATCATAACGATCAATACTTTGGCGTCGAATCTTCGCATCAAAGTTAAAACCACCAGTGCCTAATCCACCCGCCTTCAAAATTTCATAAATCACTAATGCATTTTCTTCAACACTGTTCGGGAATTGATCAGTATCCCAGCCTAATTGTGCATCACCTCTATTTGCATCAATTGAACCTAAAATACCTAAAGCAGCTGCAGTTGCCACTTCGTGTTGGAAAGTATGCCCAGCTAAAGTTGCGTGATTTGCTTCAATGTTCACTTTAATTTCATTTTCTAAACCAAATTGTTTTAAGAAGCCGTAGACTGTCGCCACATCATAATCATATTGATGTTTTGTCGGTTCTTGTGGTTTAGGTTCAATTAATAATGTACCTTTAAAACCAAGTTTATGTTTATTTTCCACCACAAGTTGCATAAAGCGCCCTAATTGTTCACGTTCACGTTTCAAATCTGTATTAAGAAGTGTTTCATAGCCTTCACGACCACCCCACAACACATAATTTTCACCACCTAATTTCTGTGTTGCTTTCATCGCATTGAAAACTTGTGTTGCTGCGCAAGCAAACACTTCCGGATTAGGATTGCTGGCTGCACCAGACATATAACGTTTATTGGTAAAACAATTTGCAGTACCCCATAATAATTTAATACCGGTTTCTTCCTGTTTTTGAGCCAATAAATCTACAATAGTAGAAAAATTATAAACATATTCTTTAAATGAATTGCCTTCCGGTGCAATATCCACATCGTGGAAACAGTAATATGGAACACCCAATTTTTTAATAAATTCAAATGCAATATTCGCTTTTTCTTTTGCTGCATCTAATTCTGTCGGATTTTTTTGCCAAGGACGATCCAATGATGCTGTACCGAACATATCAGTACCGTTCCAACAGAAAGTATGCCAATAACAAACTGCCAAACGAAGATGTTCTGCCATTGTCTTACCTAAAACAACACGATTTGCATCATAAAAACGATAAGCGAACGGATTAGTTGATTGTGTACCTTCATATTTTACTTGGTCAATTTGATCGAAATATGTTGTCATTTTTTATTCTCCTTGCTGAGTTAATTAAATTAATGAGCAAAGAGTAAAACCGAAAAATATCTCCTTCAATTACGTTATTTCTTTTTGCTATTTAGATAATTGTTTTTTGTGATAAAGCTCACATTCTTGTTTTACCTCACAATTTTTCAATATTGTGAGAGTTATCACAGAAACGAAAAAACGTAATCGAAAAACAAAATTTATAAATTGTTCTACCTACTGAAATTAGCAATAGTAATAACCGTTGTATTCCTAATCCTTTTAAATTACGAGGTGAATCATATGAAATTGAAAAAAACTTTATTATCCGTTGCACTTATTTTGGGTTGTATGAGTGGAATATCAAATGCTAAAGATTTAACTATTGGAATGTCTATTGATGATTTACGTTTAGAACGCTGGCAAAAAGACAGTTCGATCTTCAGCAAGAAAGCAGAAGAATTAGGTGCAAAAGTATTTGTACAATCCGCAAATGGTGATGATGCAGTTCAAATTTCGCAAATCGAAAATATGATTAATAGAAATGTCGATGTATTAGTCATTATTCCTCATAACGGTGATGTATTAAGTAACGTTATTGAAGAAGCCTCACGTTCAGGAATTAAAGTTCTTGCTTATGATCGTTTAATAAATAATGCCAATATTGATTTTTATGTTTCATTTGATAATGAAAAAGTGGGGGAATTACAGGCATCAAGTTTGGTGGAATTAAAACCTAGCGGAAATTATTTTTTAATGGGTGGCTCACCTGTTGATAATAATGCAAAACTCTTCCGAAAAGGTCAAATGAAGATTATTCAACCTTTAGTAGATAAGGGTGATATTAAAATTGTCGGAGATCAATGGGTTGATTCTTGGCTTCCTGAAAAAGCATTACAAATTATGGAAAATGCTTTAACTGCCAATAACAACAAAATTGATGCCGTTGTTGCTTCCAATGATGCAACTGCCGGTGGTGCAGTACAAGCGTTACAAGCACAAGGTTTAGCTGGGAAAGTAGTGATTTCTGGACAAGACGCAGACCTTGCTGGGATTAAACGTATTGTTGCTGGCACACAAACTATGACTGTTTATAAACCAATTAGTAAATTGGCAAATACAGCTGCTGAAATTGCCGTTAAATTAGGAAAAAATGAAAAAATCGAAAGCAATGCAGTATTAAATAATGGTCTTAAAGACGTACCTTCATATTTATTAACGCCTATTGTTGTAACTAAAGATAATATTGATGAAACTGTTATTAAAGATGGTTTTCACACTAAAGAAAGTGTTTATAAGTAATTATTTTTGAGGGAGTTTTCTCCCTCATTTTATTTTAAGGTGGTTTCTATGGACATATTATTAGAAATGAAAGGAATAGTGAAAAAATTCGGCGATGTTAAGGCGCTGGATAATATCTCTATTTCTGTTTCTCCCGGAGAAATACTTTCTCTTTGTGGAGAAAATGGTTCCGGAAAATCAACACTAATGAAGGTTCTTTGTGGTATTTATCCTTATGGCGATTACGAAGGAGATATTTATTTTTCTGGTGAATTGCTAAAGTCAAAAAATATTAAAGATACAGAGAGTAGAGGTATTGCAATCATTCACCAAGAGCTTGCTTTAGTAAAAAATATGACCATTATGGATAATATTTTTCTTGGTAATGAAATTACTAAATATGGTATTGCTGATGAAAATGAAATGTACCTTCGCTGCCAAAAAATGTTATCTCAAGTACAATTAAATGTTGATCCCTATACTGTAGTGAATGAGTTAGGTTTAGGCGAGCAACAATTAGTTGAAATAGCAAAAGCACTAAATAAAAATGTACGTTTATTAATTTTAGATGAGCCAACAGCTTCCCTCACTGAAAAAGAAACTGATATTCTGCTTGATCTTATTCGTAATTTAAAAGCGCATAATATCGCTTGTATTTATATTTCCCATAAATTGAATGAAGTAAAAGCAATTTCCGATAAAATTTGTGTTATTCGTGACGGTACACATATCGGTACTCGTTCAGCAAAAGAGATGAGTGAAGACGATATTATTACAATGATGGTTGGTCGTGAGATTACTTCGTTATATCCGCACGAAAATCACGATATTGGTGAAGAAATTCTATCAGTAAACAATCTGACTGCTTGGCATCACGTCAATACTCATATTAAACGTGTAGATAATGTCAGTTTCCAATTACACAAAGGTGAAATTCTTGGTATTGCCGGTTTAGTCGGTTCAGGCAGAACTGAAATCGTTCAATGCATTTTCGGTGCATATCCCGGTAAATTCCAAGGTGAATTTAAACTTAACGGTGAAACTGTAAAACATAATAGCTGCGCCGATGCGATTAAAAACGGCATTTTTATGGTGCCGGAAGATCGCAAGCGCCACGGAATTATCCCAATTATGGGAGTGAATAAAAATATCACCTTATCTGCCCTAGCAAAATATTGTCACGCCAACGTGATTAATGAAGCGTTGGAAGAAACCATCATTCAACAATCTATTCAGGAATTAAAAGTAAAAACACCTAGTCCCGACCTTGCAATTGCCCGTTTAAGCGGCGGTAACCAACAAAAAGCAATTTTAGCCAAAGCATTGTTACTTAATCCTAAAATTCTGATTCTCGATGAACCGACTCGTGGTATTGATGTTGGTGCAAAATATGAAATTTATAAATTAATCAATGAATTAGCTAAGAAAGGTGTTGCTATTATCGTCATTTCATCTGAATTACCGGAAGTGTTGGGTATCAGTGATCGTGTTTTAGTAATGCATCACGGAAAATTAAAAGGCAATTTAATTAATCATCAACTTACGCAAGAAAAAGTAATGGAAACCGCACTCAAGGAGTAGTCTATGAAAAACCTAAAATCCATTAATTTACAAGTGTATATTATGCTAATTGCGATTATCGTAATTATGCTGTTTTTCTCTTTTGCAACTGATGGTGCTTACCTTAGTGCAAGAAATATTTCTAATCTATTACGCCAAACCTCAATCACCGGTATTCTCGCAATTGGGATGCTTTTTGTCATTATTGCGGCTGAAATCGACCTTTCTGTCGGTTCACTGATGGGATTACTCGGAGGTTTTGCGGCTATTACTAACGTCTGGTGGGGCTGGCCTTTGCCTACAACCATTTTAGCTACATTGATTTTAGGTTTAATCTTCGGTGTTTGGAACGGTTATTGGGTTGCATATCAACGCGTACCTTCATTCATTGTTACCCTTGCCGGATTACTCGCTTTCCGTGGAATTTTAGTCGGGATGACTAACGGCTCCACAGTCTCTCCAACTAGCCAATCAATGAATTTGATCGGTCAAGCTTATATTCCAGATATTTTCGGCTTAACCATCGGTGGTTTAGCAGTATTGGCTTTCATTTTATGGAACAGTCGTCAACGCCACGCTCGACAAAAACTACAGCTTCCAGTGCCAGCATTATCAAAAGATATTCTCACTTATGCTGCACTTGCCGTTTTATTACTAGGTTCAATTTACTTGTTGAATGACTATCGTGGTATTCCATTCCCAGTATTGTTATTGGCGATTCTTGCCGTTATTGGCTACTTTATTTCCAAAAAAACTGCTTTCGGACGCTATATTTACGCGATTGGCGGTAATATTGATGCTGCCAGATTGTCCGGTATCAAAGTAGAAAAAATTAAACTTGCTATCTTTGCAATTAACGGTTTGATGGTTGCGATTGCTGGCTTAATTTTAAGTGCCAGATTAGGTGCCGGCTCGCCATCGGCAGGACAAAATGCGGAATTGGATGCGATAGCCGCTTGTGTTATTGGCGGTGCCAGCCTTGCCGGCGGTGTCGGTAGCATTTTCGGAGTGATTATAGGGGCTTTAATTATCGCTGCATTGGATAATGGTATGAGTATGTTAGACGTTCCAACTTTCTGGCAATATATTGTAAAAGGCGGTATTTTATTACTCGCCGTTTGGGTAGACTCTATCAGCAAGAAAAAAGAGTAATCTTAGCAATAAAAAAATGCGTTGGGTAAATCTCCCAACGCATTTTTATTTGTTATTTGCTTGTTTTTTCTTCTGGAAGAATTAAATTTAAAATTAATGCCAATAATGATCCTACAGTAATGCCTGAACCAAAAATTTCTTTAAAAAATGCTGGTAATTTATCAAGAATTTCCGGTCTGGTGGTAACAGCAAGCCCACAACCGATAGAAATAGCAATAATTAAACCGTTACGTTTTGTTCGTTCCACTTTATCCAACATTTGAATACCAGCAGCAATGATCATCGCAAACATCATCAATCCTGCTCCACCAAGCACAGGTAGTGGAATTGATACAATTAATGCACCGAAGACAGGGAATAATCCGGCTAACACCAGCAATCCGCCGGTCATCGCTACGACATAACGGCTTGCCACACCAGTGAGGGAAATAACACCAATATTTTGTGAGAAAGAGGAAAACGGCGTTGTCGACATAATTGCAGCTAAGGCTGAACCTACCCCATCACAAAGTACACCACGACGTAAATGATCGCCGGTAATTTCCGTTTTTGTCGCATTACCTAAAGCTAAAAAATTACCGCTTGATTCTACAATTGTCACCAGATAAGCAATGCTCATCCCGATAATACCGGAAATTGGAAATGCCAAACCGAAATGTAATGGCTGAGGTAAAGCAAAAATCTGTGCCTGTTTAACGCCATCAAAATTTACCCAACCTAATGCCAACGCTACGCAATATCCGGCAAGCATTCCGATAACAATGGCGGCTGCAGAAAAAATACCTTTTCCCCATTGAACTAAAATTACTACTAATGCCAACACAAAGAATGCCATAGTTAAATTTTCCGGAGTGGCATATTGTGGTTCACCGCGTTGACCACCAGCAAACCAATCCACCGCTACTGGAATTAAACTTAATCCAATCATCGTGACCACAGTGCCTGTCACAACAGGTGGAAATAATTTCCGGATAGAAGGCATAAAGAAACTGCCGATAATCATTACTAAAGAACCAACCAGCGATGCACCTAATATTCCGGCAACGCCATCTTCACTAAAGCCAATCGCTAATGCCGCCGCCACAAAAGTAAAGCTGGTTCCCATTACGCTCGGTAAACGAATGCCGATAGGTCCAACACCTAAACATTGAATAATGGTAACAACACCGGAAATCAGCAACGCTGCATTTACCAAAACAATAGTATCTGCGGTCGGTAACTGCAACACATTTCCAATTACCAACGGCACTGCGATAATACCACCTAATGCGGCTAATAGATGTTGTGCCGCTAACAATAAACCTAAACCGAAAGGCGGTTTATCTTCCACGTTAAAAAGGAGCTGATTGTTCATAATTCCTCAAGAGTAATGTAAAAAATGGTTGGGATTATAGACTTGTATTATTTGATAAGCAAACGTTTGCGTAAATTTAATAAAAATAGGTTACTGCGACAGTTTTTAATATGTATATAATAGTCATCTTTAAAAACATCAAGGAGCAGTATTTATGCAACAAAAATTAATCGCTTATAAAACAATGCCTGTTTGGACAGCAAAAACTTTACCGGCAATGTTTCAAGAAAAACACAATACAAAAGTCGGCACTTGGGGACAACTTCGTGTATTGAAAGGAAAACTTAAATTCTATGAACTTACTGAAGAAGGCGAAGTCATTAAAGAACACCTTTTTACAGCAGAAAGCGACATTCCTTTAGTCGAGCCTCAAGCTTGGCATCGTGTTGAAGCCGTTTCTGAAGATCTCGAATGCCAGCTCTCTTTCCTTTGCCGCCCTGCTGATTATTTCAGTAAAAAATATAATATGACAGCTACACATTCTGAAGTGAAAGCTGCCAGCGAAATGCTCTCTCCTTGTAAAGTCTTGGATTTAGGTTGCGGACAGGGGCGTAACAGCCTTTATTTAAGTTTATTGGGTTATGACGTAACCTCTTGGGATCATAATCCGAACAGCCTACAATTTTTGGCAGAAACAGCACAAAAAGAGCAATTAAATATTAAATCTGCACTTTATGATATTAATTCAGCCAACATTCAGGAAAATTATGACTTTATCGTTTCTACCGTTGTTTTTATGTTCCTAAATGCACAAGCGGTGCCGAATATCATTGAAAATATGCAACAACACACTAATGTCGGTGGTTATAATCTGATCGTTGCCGCAATGGATACTGCTGATGCACCTTGCCCAATGCCATTCTCCTTCACATTCAAAGAAGGTGAGTTACGCCGTTATTATCAAAGCTGGGAGTTAGTAAAATATCGAGAAGAAATGGGTGAACTACACAAAACTGATGCCAACGGCAACCGTATTAAAATGAAATTTGTCACAATGTTGGCAAAGAAAACCGCTTAATTCTACTTTGGAATTTTCACATTTTGCCAAGCGTGCTAGACTAAATAAAATTTTAAGGAGACACTATGCGCGTTTGGCAAAAATCTATTCTAAAAAACATTCTTTTTGTTAGCAGTATTATTTCCTCTTTTTCTCTGTTTGCTGCTTCCGAACAACTACAACAATTATCAAAAAGTGAGTTTAAACAGACGTTCAATGTACAAAATGGTACAGTGATTCGCCAACAATATCAGGATATAATGCAGCTTCTCAGCGGGGAAGTGAGTGAAACCACGATTACTTTCGTTCGCCAAATGCTGCCTACTATTGCACAATATCCGCTTGCACCTTATGTTGATTATCGTCTATTCAATAAACAGTCATTGATTACACCGCAACAATTAAAACTGTTTATCCAACAAAATCCCAACTTTCTATTAAATGATAATTTAATAGATCTTTTTTATAAAAAAGCATTTCAACAGCAAGCTTGGCAACTTTTATTGGATAACAAAACATCTTTTCCTGCTAAAACAACGGCTCAACAATGCATTCAATTACTAGCTACACAAAAAACGAGCAACATATCAAAAGAACTTGATCTTCTTTGGCAAGATACGGAAAAACTTTGGTTAAGTGGGGAAAATTTACCATCACAATGTGATCAACTTTTCCAACTTTGGCAACAGTCAGGAAAATTATCAGATCAACTAATCTTACAACGTGCCGAATTGGCTTTAAAATCACAAAATAAAAATCTTATTCGTTATTTACAACGGCTCACAAATAATATTGATTTACAAAAACAGCTACAACAATGGGCAGATCTAATTAGCAATCCGCAACAATTAATTGTGATGCAGTCAAATTTACCCCACTCCACGACAAATAAACAATTACTATTGGAGATTTATCCTCGCTATTTAAGTTTTTTCTCTGAACAAAGCCTGAATCTATCTCAAATACAACAACAAATTGAGGATTTGCAGAAAAATTGGCAACTTACAATACAAGACCTTAATTTACTCTATAAAGCAGTTTTACAACGTTTTTTTGATAATAAACAGCCAGAATGGCAACAATGGCGAGATCAAAAACTAACGCAGTTAAAAGATGGTCGCTTAATTGAACGCCGTATCAGACTGGCAATTCGTCAACAACAGCCATTACAAAATTGGTTGGATCAATTATCTCCTGACAAAATAAATCAAGATGAATGGCAATATTGGATTGCTTGGCAGTTACAAAAAAATGATAAACAGCAAGAAGCAGAAAAAATTTTACAAAATCTAAGTCGGAAACGTGGTTTTTATGCTTTATTGTCGGCACAAACATTGAATATCGATTATCAACCGGCAATGCAGGATCTTCCCCAACCGATCAGTTTTGATGATTTATGGCAAGATCAAAAAATTGCCACCATTTTATCTCGTGTAATTGAATTAAGGAATTTCCAATATCTAGATGATGCCTACAGTGAGTGGCTATTTTTGCTAAATTTAGCAACCGCACAACAACAGCTATTATTAGCAGAATATGCCTTACAGCAGCAATGGTATGATCTCACTGTTACCGCCACCATCAAAGCTAAAGCGTGGGATTATTTACGATTACGGTTACCATTGGCTTATCTTGACTGGTTTAGCATCAATATGGCTGACAAAACGATCAGCAATAGTTTTGCAATGGCTATTGCACGCCAAGAGAGTGCTTGGCGACCAAATGTACGCTCATCCGCTAACGCAATTGGTTTAATGCAATTACTGCCTAGTACCGCCAAAGCTACTGCTCAACAGACAAATTATAGCATTCAACGTGCTAATAATTTAACCGATCCATTAGGAAATATTCTTTTAGGTACAGCACATTTGCAACAACTTGCCCAAAAATACGGCAATAACCGTTTATTAATTGCTGCCGCCTATAATGCCGGTGCTAATCGGGTTGATCGTTGGCTAAACGAAAATGGAGGTAAGCTTTCAATGGCAGAATTTGTTGCCTCAATCCCTTTTTATGAAACCAGAAATTATGTCCAAAATGTTGTAAGTTATGACTATTACTACCAACTACTTCTAAAACAGGAGCTAAAAAAATTCAGCAAAACTGAAACTGATCGATTATACTAATCATACTAGTTTAATAGTAAATGAAAGGAGTAAGTTATGTATATCAGTCGTGATCTCGAACGATGGCAAGAATTAATCACCTTTTTACGACAAGGATTCGCCTCAGGGAAAGAGCAGGAAGTGCTGATGATGTTATTAACCCCTGATGAAAGAGATTCACTCGGATTACGCCTACAAATTGTTAAACAGCTATTAGAAAAAAAATCATCACAACGTGAAATTCAACAAAATTTGAACACGAGCGTTGCTACCATTACGCGAGGTTCAAACTTAATTAAGAGTATCGAACCTGATTTTCTACAATGGGTCAAAGCACAATTAGATGTTCAAAATTAAGTTTTGTTTTTCTCAATCCTGCTATCCCCGACTTACTAAGTTAGTGCTTAGTATTATTGTATTTTTTGTCTGTTGCATTCTGATATTTCGTGTTGTTCCAATTCCTTTTTCATCTTATATGCTGCAACAAGCCGTACAAAACAGTTTTAACAGCCACTATCACACTCGTCATCAGTGGGTCAGTCTTGATCAAATTGCACCTTCAATGCAACTTGCCGTTATCGCCGCAGAAGATCAAAAATTTCCTAAACATTGGGGCTTTGATCTTGATGCCATTGAAAAAGCAATAAAACGTAACCAATCTTCAAAAAGAACTTTTGGCGCTTCTACCATCTCACAACAAACAGCAAAAAATTTATTTCTATGGTCAGATCGAAGCTGGATCAGAAAAGGCTTAGAAATACCGATAACTCTCAGCTTAGAGTTATTTTGGTCAAAAAAACGAATTCTGGAGGTTTATCTCAACATTGTAGAATTTGGTGAAGGTATTTTCGGCGTAGAAGCGGCAAGCCGTTTTTATTTTAATAAAAGCGCCGCTAAACTGACCTCTTCACAAGCGGCATTACTTGCAGCAGTCTTACCTAATCCATTGATTTATAAAGCTAATAAACCATCAAGTTATGTCCAATCCCGCCAACGCTGGATCTTGAGACAAATGCAACAGTTAGGCACTACTTACCTTAAGCAACTTAACTGAAAACATTAGACAAAAATATTCGGTAACCAATTAAAAATAGGGCCTTTAATAAGCCCTATTTCCCTTCCTTTTATGATATTTCAATGAAAATTATGAATTTTCTGATGGATCTACTGTTTCAGAAGAAGTATTAGCTTTATCCTCTTTTGGCGTTTCATCTACTTTCTCTTCTGGTTTAGTTTTTTCCACCCAACCTGCCGGTGGTGTTACTTCCTGACGTTCCATTAATTGCTTAATTTGTGGTTCATCAATTGTTTCATATTTAACTAATGCATCTTTCATAGCGTGAAGAATATCCATATTATCTATCAAGAGCTGTCTTGCACGTTGATAATTACGAGAAACAATATTATGTACTTCTTCATCAATAGTGTGTGCTGTTGCATCCGACATATGTTTAGCTTTCGCCATTGAACGCCCTAAGAATACTTCACCTTCATCTTCAGAATATAAAATTGGGCCTAATTTATCTGAAAATCCCCATTGGGTAACCATATTCCTAGCAATATTCGTTGCCACCTTAATATCATTTGAAGCACCGGTTGATATATTTTCCTCACCATAAATCAACTCTTCAGCAATACGTCCTGCATATAAAGTCGAAAGTTTACTTTCCAACTGTTTCTGACTAATGCTAATTTGATCACCTTCAGGCAAGAAGAAAGTCACCCCTAATGCACGACCGCGCGGAATAATAGTGACCTTATGAACAGGGTCGTGTTCAGGAACTAAATAACCAACAATTGCGTGCCCTGCTTCGTGATAAGCGGTAGATTCCTTCTGTTTATCCGTCATCATCATTGTTCGACGTTCCGGCCCCATATTAATTTTGTCTTTTGCCTTTTCAAATTCCAACATTGTTACTAAACGTTTATTTGTGCGTGCTGCAAACAATGCTGCTTCATTAACCAAGTTTGCTAAATCAGCACCGGAATATCCTGGTGTGCCACGAGCAATAGTCATAGGATCAACATCATTCGCTACTGGAATTTTACGCATATGAACTTTTAATATCTGCTCACGTCCACGCACATCCGGCAAACCAACAACCACTTGGCGGTCAAAACGTCCAGGACGTGTTAATGCTGGGTCAAGCACATCCGGACGGTTAGTTGCCGCAATAACAATCACTCCTTCGTTACCTTCAAATCCATCCATTTCAACTAGCATTTGGTTCAAAGTTTGCTCACGTTCATCGTGTCCACCACCTAAACCAGCACCACGCTGACGACCTACCGCATCAATTTCATCAATAAAAATAAGACAAGGTGCATTTTTCTTCGCTTGTTCAAACATATCACGCACGCGCGATGCACCCACACCAACAAACATTTCAACGAAATCTGAACCGGAAATGGTAAAGAACGGCACTTTAGCTTCACCAGCAATCGCTTTTGCCAATAAAGTTTTACCCGTACCTGGAGGTCCTACCATTAAAATACCTTTCGGAATCTTACCACCCAATTTTTGGAACTTACTCGGATCTCGTAAGAAATCAACAATTTCTCCCACTTCTTCTTTCGCTTCATCACAACCTGCAACATCGGCAAACGTTGTTTTGATCTGTTCCTGCGTCATCATTCTAGCTCGGCTTTTACCAAATTTCAGCGCACCGCCGCCACCGCCTTGCATTTGACGCATAAAGAAAATCCATACTCCGACAAGAAGTAACATCGGGAACCAAGAAATCAAGATTTGTGCCAATAAACCACGTTTTTCAGGTGCGGTACCGGACACTTTAATATCTTTCTTCAATAAATCATCAAGTACTTTATCATCATACAATGGCATTACCGTTTGGTAGGTATCGCCATTTTTCTTGGTCACGGTAATTTCATTGCCATCAAAACGCGTTTCTGAAATTTGGTTGTTACCAATATCGGTAATAAAAGTAGAATAATCAACACCATCTCTAGTATTGCCGGAAAAGCCTTGGAATAGCGTCATCAGCACAATTGCCACAACACTCCAAAGCATAATATTTTTAAGCATATTATTATTTTTCAAGGTAAATCCCCGTTATTTGTGTGTTTAAAAAAACATTATCGTGTGGTTAAAGTTTATAACCCATTGCAACAATATAAACCTCTCGAGAACGATCTCTCGATGCTTCCGGTTTACGCACTTTCACTGTCTTAAATAATGAACGAATTTCTCGTAGATATTCATCAAAACCCTCTCCTTGAAACACTTTCACCACAAAACTACCTTGTGAAGCAAGAACCTGCTTACACATATCTAAAGCTAACTCAACAAGATACATCGCACGAGGAATATCAACCGAAGGCATTCCACTAAAATTAGGTGCCATATCCGACATCACTACGTCCACCTTGTTATCACCAATTTTTTCCAACAATGTATTTAATACTTTTTCTTCACGGAAATCCCCTTGTAAGAAATCAACACCAACAATAGGGTCCATATCTAGAATATCACAAGCAATTACTCTACCTTTTTCACCGATTTGTGTAACAACATACTGTGACCAACCACCCGGTGCAGCGCCAAGATCAACAACAGTCATATTCGGTCTAAACAGCTTATCCGTTTTTTGAATTTCATCTAACTTGAAATAAGCTCTGGAACGCAATTTTTGCTTGTGAGCCTGCTGAACAAATTTATCTTTGAAATGTTCGTTAAGCCAACGTGTAGAACTTGCCGAACGTTTTTTTTTACCCATAATGCTAATATCTGAAAATCAATTGAATTAATACTCTAAAAATACTCGTTACTATATGATGATTAACTCCTAAATTTCAAGGCAAACAAACATAAATTCAGCGAATACTGTAATAGGCTACACAATTATAGACAATTCTAATGAAATTGCCGCTTTATTTATCTTCATTATGCTAATTTCTTTCTATTTCATCCATAAACGTTTAAAATGTAGCACTTTTAATTTACTGAAAAGGGATACTTATGACATTAACATTATCTACAAAACAAAAACAGTATCTGAAAGGTTTGGCTCATCATCTTAACCCTGTAGTTATGCTCGGTGGAAACGGGCTTACAGAAGGTGTCATCGCTGAAATTGATAATGCACTGAATCACCACGAGCTAATCAAAGTAAAAATTTCCGGTGTTGACAGAGAAGATAAAGAACTAGTAGTCGCAGCAATAGAACGTGAAACCGGTGCTTATACGGTACAACGTATCGGACATATTTTAGTACTTTATCGCCCTAGTGACGAACCAACTATCATTTTTCCTAAAAAATAAAAAAAGAGTAGCTTAATCACTTAAGCTACTCAGACTGAACACTTTTATTTTTCTTTTATGCTGTTGGCATCTTATTCCAAGTTGTAAATTCATTCACCTCATAACGATAACTTTGATGGGGTTCTTTTACCTTTTTACCAATAGCAATTAACAATACATCTTCATACCGTTCAGGAATAGAAAATGTAGAACGAAGCTCTTTTGAGTCATAACCAATCATTGGACTCGTATTCCAGCCTTTTTCTTCAGCTGCTAACATAAAACTCATTGCAAAAAGTCCTATATCTAAACTCAGGAAATTCATTATCTTTTGCTGCTCCAATTCCTGATAAAAACCCAAAGGCATTCCAATCATTTGTTGCTTCAGACTTTCTGGTAAAAAACCTTTCTAAACCAAGGTTTCATTCATTTTTTCAACTAATGGTTGTTTGATTGCTTCACGCCAAAATCATCAACACTGCAGAAGCATCCAATACTTGCTTCTAATTAAATGCAATAGGAAATAATTTCTCTTTTGCTGGCTGTTCAGTTAAAACAACAACACGCCACGGTTGAGTGTTAAACGCACTTGGTGCTTTACCCGCCAAAGCAAGCAGTTCTATCAACTCTTCTTGACTAATTTTCACATTAGGATCTAAACAACGGTTAGCGTGACGATTTAATAAAGATGATTCTACACTCATATATATTCCTTAAAATAATATAATCTCTATTCAGTTCTACATTTTTATAACTGTAAGATTAAGTTCTCATTTGGATTAATACTGATTCAGTAAAGAAGCCATTACAATATTTTGTAATGGCTTCAAGAGTATTGAAATATTGCTACAGCAATAATTTCTTATTTTAGATAGCTAGCTAACAATTCTGCTTTATCCGTACATTCCCAAGGGAATTGTTCACGTCCAAAGTGACCATATGCAGCAGTCTGGCGATAAATTGGCTGAATAAGATCTAACATTTTGATTAAACCATACGGACGTAAATCAAAATGTTCACGTACCGCATCAACCAATACTTCATTATCAACTTTTCCTGTTCCGAAGGTATCAATCATAATTGATGTCGGTTCAGCCACACCTATAGCATAAGATAATTGAATTTCGCAACGATCCGCCAATCCAGCTGCTACAATATTTTTAGCAACATAACGTGCTGCATATGCCGCTGAACGGTCAACTTTTGACGGATCTTTGCCAGAAAATGCACCACCGCCGTGACGCGCTACACCACCATAAGTATCGACAATAATTTTACGTCCGGTTAATCCACAATCTCCCATAGGTCCACCAATCACAAAGCGACCAGTTGGATTAATAAAGTATTTAGTATTTGCTGACAACCATTGCTCAGGTAATACTGGTTTAATAATTTCTTCCATAATACCTTCACGTAAATCTTTATCACTAACGTTATCTGCATGCTGACTTGAAAGGACAACTGTATCAATGCCTTGGATCTTTCCATTCTCATAGATAAAAGTAATTTGGCTTTTTGCATCAGGGCGCAACCAAGGCAAAACACCACTACGACGCACTTCAGCTTGTTTTTCCATTAAACGGTGAGCATAAGTAATTGGAGCCGGCATTAGTACTTCTGTTTCATTAGTTGCATAACCAAACATTATTCCTTGATCACCTGCGCCTTGCTCTAATGGATTTTCCCTATCTACTCCTTGATTAATATCGGATGACTGTTTACCAATCCCATTCAATACAGCACAAGAATGACCATCAAATCCCATTTCTGAAGAAGTGTAACCAATATCACAAATTACTTGACGAGCAAGATGCTCAATATCCACCCATGCTGATGTTGTAATTTCACCACCAATTAAAGCCATACCTGTTTTAACATAAGTTTCACAAGCGACTCGTGCTTTTGGATCTTGTTCTAAAATTGCATCTAAAACAGCATCTGAAATCTGATCTGCGATTTTATCTGGATGTCCTTCAGAAACAGATTCAGAAGTGAATAAATATTTTGACATGAAAATTCCTTATCAATAACTACCAATATTAAAAATAAAAAAGAAAAAATAGATGTTTTTACTTCTAGACGGCTATAATACGCTTTAATCGTTATTTGACAAGTAATTTTTTATTTTTCTTAAAAATAAAGCTTGATAAGTTATTTAACATTTACTGCTATTGTTTATAGTGAGATTAAACAACCAAATCTGATATATTCAGATTTTCTATATAAGCCGTGCTGATTAGACAAAAACATCTTACTTTAATACCATAGATGTCTATTGATATAGGTCTAACTTAAAAAGTTTATTTCCCCGTTTATCTCACCTTTCTCAAAGCAAGCACTTTAATGTAAAACAACATAAAAAAAACGCTAACCT